>ONIC01000104.1 GCA_900317815.1 uncultured Eubacteriales bacterium
AAGGGAGTTGAGTGCAATATGACGAAAAGATGCAAGCAAGATGAGTGCTCAGTTCGTAGAACGTGATTTATTCAGTGGCTCCTTTATATTCAAATTCAATCACGTCGCAGTTGCCGATGCCGTATGCGGCGTACTCTTCGTTTGTCATATCGTAAAAGTACGATCGGATAACTCGTGAGATCCCGTTGTGAGCCGCAAGAAGATATACCTTGTCATCGTTTTTCAGCTCGTCAAGCAGGTTGTAAATGCGCGCCGCAAGGTGCAGCATAGTCTCGCCGCCGCCGTAGCTGTCGATGACATTCCCTTTTGCACGCCTGAACTCTTCACCGTTTCTCGCCGTGCCTTCAAATCTGCCGAAATTCTGCTCAATAAGACGAGGTTCGATCCTGCACGGTATGCCTGTTTTCGCAGCGATGCGTTCCGCTGTTTCTTTTGCACGGATAAGCGGCGAGCAGAGTATCTCGTCAATATGATAATCTCCTGCACGAATGATCTCACCAAGGCGATCGGCTTGCTTCTTTCCGTTTTCGGTCAAGCCGATATCGGTTGCACCGCAGATCTTGTTTTCAACATTCCAGAAGGTCTGTCCGTGGCGGGTAAAATATATCTTTTTCATCATATCGTTACAAGCTCTTTTTCAATGATATCTCCGCTGAGAGTGCTGTCGGCAGTGGCTTTTATCTCGTTGTCGAGATTTTCTCTTGCAACTGCGAGCATAAGCTTGATGCGGTTTTCCTGATTGACACGGGGTGCGCCGGGGTCGTAGTCGATAGCAACGATGTTTGCGCGCTCGTCTACCGCCTTGATGCGTCTTATCATGCCTTTTCCGTTGATGTGGTTGGGCAGGCAGCCGAACGGCTGAGTGCAGACGATGTTGCCGTAGCCTGCTTCCGTAAGCTCAAGCATTTCCGCTGTGAGCAGCCAGCCTTCTCCCATCTTCGAGCCGTAACCGATGACGCCGTCAACGAGTGACTTCGTGTGAGCGTAAGATGATGGAGCCTGGAAGCCGTGTGCAGCGACCGCCTTGATAAGGCTTGCTTCAAGCTTTGTGAAATACTGCATGAGAGTATTGACAACGCTGTACTTTATAGAGCTGCCGCCGTAAAGCTTGATATCCTCGAGCCGGTTGTCTACCTTGAACAGCATAAATCCCATGATGCCGGGAAGATTTACCTCACAGCCCTGAGATGCGAGAAACGCTTCAAGGTCGTTGTTTCCGAGCGCGGCATATTTAACGTAGATCTCTCCAACAACGCCGACCTTGATCTTCGGGATCTTCTTGATCTTGATCTCGGTGAACGACTGTGCGATCTCGTCCATATTCTTGTCGATCTCTTTTGCTGTGAAGCCCTTGCCTTTGGCAAACTGCTCCGACAGTGCCGATATCCACTTTTCTACAAGACGCTGAGTTGCGCCGAGAGCCTGCTCGTAGGGCTGAATCTGATTGCGGAGCAGCATAAGCTCGTCTCCGTATACAAGACCTGCCGCAAAACGGCGAAGCATAGGTATAGTCAGTTTAAATCCCGGATTACTCTCAAGACCCGAGAGGTTGAGCGAGATCACGGGAACGCGCTCAAATCCTGCCTTAACGAGTGCCTTTCTCAGAAGATGGATGTAGTTTGAAGCACGGCAGCCGCCGCCCGTCTGAGTTATCATCAGAGCGACCTTGTTCGTGTCGTACTTACCGCTCTGGAGTGCGTGGATAAACTGCCCGATAACGAGCAGAGCGGGGTAACACGTATCGTTGTGAACGTATTTCAGACCTACCTGTGCGATCTCGGGACCTTTTGTATCGAGCAGCACCGTCTTATATCCGTAGTGCGTGAAAACGTTTCTTAGAATATTGAAATGGATCGGCGCCATCATCGGCAGGAGTATCGTGTACTCTTCCTTCATTTCTTTTGTAAATAACAAACGACCGTTCTTGTCGTATTCAAGCTTTGCCATGTACTTTTCTCCTTTCACGGAGTTGGATTAGTTGGTTTTATATGGAAACTTATGGATGTATGTTTGATGTTCGCGGGAGGTGTTTTTTATCCGCCGATCGGCACATTGCCGCGCTCGTGCCTGCTTGGCTGCGGTGGGGTGGGTAAGGCGTTTGGAAATCTGTTACTTTTCTTCTCCGAGAGCTGCGAGCAGCGAACGGATCCTTATCTTTACGGCGCCGAGGTTCGTGATCTCATCGATCTTTATCTGTGTATAGATTTTTCCCTCGCTTTCGAGAATATCACGCACCTCATCTGTGGTGATGGCGTCAACGCCGCAGCCAAACGATACGAGCTGCACGAGGTTCATATTCTTCTTGTCGGCAATGTAGCGCGCAGCGGCGTACAGTCTTGCGTGATATGTCCACTGGTTGAGTACCGTTGTCGGGAATTTGTCAACATGGCAGCTGACCGAATCCTCCGAAATGACAGCAACGCCGAAGCTCGTTATCATGCGGTCAATGCCGTGGTTGATCTCCGGGTCAACGTGATAGGGACGGCCCGACAAAACGAATATAGGCTTGCCCTCTTCCTCCGCCTTTGCGATGATCTCCGCACCCTTGCGGCGTATGCGCTCAAGGTGAGCGTCGTACTCTTTATACGCTGCGTCGGCTGCCTTCCTGACATCCTTCAAAGTGATATCGGGATAGTGCTTTTGAAGGATCTCTGTCAGCTTTTTCGGGAAATCCTTCTTCCTGTGTATTCCTACGTAATCCTTGATAAGCGTTATATTCTTTACGCTGTTCATATTGGCGCCGATAACCTCTGGATAGTACGCCACAACGGGACAGTTGTAGTGATTATCCGAGATACCCTCGTCAAAGTTGTACGACATACAAGGATAGAATATCGTATCGATGCCCATATCTATGAGCTTCTGAACGTGACCGTGAACGAGCTTCGCAGGGAAGCAGATCGTATCGGACGGGATAGTCTTATTGCCCTTGGAATAGACCTTCTTATCGGATATTCCCGAGGTAACGACCTCAAATCCGAGGTTTGTAAAGAGCGTATGCCAGAAGGGGAGAAGCTCGTACATATTAAGTCCCATCGGAAGACCGAGTTTGCCGCGCGCCCCTTCCTTAGGTTCGTAGGATTTTAAGAGATCGAGTTTGTATTCATAGATATTTGCGCTCTTGTCGGGCGACTTTTTTGTTATCGGACGTTCGCAGCGGTTGCCTGCGATAAAGCGGCGTCCGTCGGCGAATGTATTTATGGTAAGGCGGCAATTATTCTGACACATACCGCAGTTTGCGACCTTGATGTCGTGCTTGAAGTCCTTGAGAGCGGCGGTATCGAGGATCGTGCTCTTGCGGTCGGTGCCGCGGCTGAGTGAGTAAAGCGCTGCGCCGTAAGCTCCCATAAGACCCGAGATGACGGGGCGGACAACGTTTGTTCCCATTTCCATCTCAAAAGCGCGCAGAACGGCGTTATTAAGGAATGTGCCGCCCTGAACTACGATCTTTCTGCCAAGCTGATCGGGACTTGATGTTCTGATTACCTTATAAAGCGCGTTCTTGACTACGCTGAGTGAAAGACCTGCCGAGATATCTTCTATAGTTGCGCCGTCCTTCTGCGCCTGCTTGACAGAGCTGTTCATAAACACTGTGCAGCGTGAGCCGAGGTCTACAGGGTGTTTTGCGAAAAGGCCTTTAGTCGCAAATTCTTCGATCGAGTAGCCGAGAGCGTTTGCAAACGTCTGCAGGAACGAGCCGCAGCCCGATGAACATGCTTCGTTCAGGAAAATATTGTCGATAGCTCCGTTGTGGATCTTGAAGCACTTGATATCCTGACCGCCTATGTCGATGATGAATTCAACATCGGGCATAAAATCCTTTGCAGCGGTGAAATGAGCAACTGTTTCAACGATGCCGTAGTCTACGCAGAATGCATTTCTGACGATCTCCTCGCCGTAACCTGTGACAGCGCTGCCTGCAATGTCGATGTCGGGGCATTTTTTATATACCTCTTCGAGGAACGACTTGATGATCGGAACAGGGTTGCCGCTGTTTGAAAGGTACTTGCTGAAAAGCAGCTCCTTATTCTCGCTGATAACAACGCCCTTTACGGTCGTTGAGCCGGCGTCTATGCCGATGAATGCCTTGCCCTTGTAGGAGCTGATATCTTTTCCCTTGATATCGGCTTTGCTGTGGCGGGACACGAAATCGTTATATTCCTTTTTATCTTTGAAAAGCGGCTGGTTGAATGCGAAATTACCGCTTCCCGTATACTTCGTTACCTTATTTATGACGCTTGAAAAGTCGATCGTGTTGTCGGCGCAGAGTGCCGCACCCATAGCTACGAAGTAGAGAGAATTGTCGGGGCAGGTTCCCTTTGTATCGAGTACCTTGTCGAACTGACGGCGAAGCTCAGACATAAATGTGAGCGGACCGCCGAGATATACGATGTTGCCCTCGATCTCGCGTCCCTGCGCAAGACCCGATACGGTCTGATTTACAACAGCAGCGAAGATACTCTCCGCAATATCGCTCTTTCTTGCACCCTGATTAAGAAGCGGCTGGATATCGGTCTTTGCGAACACTCCGCAGCGTGATGCGATCGTGTAGGTCTTCTCATGCTGCTGAGCAAGCGCGTTGAACTCCTCGATATCGACGTTGAGCAGCGTTGCCATCTGGTCGATGAACGCTCCCGTACCGCCTGCGCAAGTACCGTTCATACGGACTTCCATACCGCCCGAGAGGAAGAGGATCTTTGCGTCCTCGCCGCCCAGCTCTATTACAACGTCCGTGCCGGGAATAAACGTATTGACCGCAACACGGGTCGCATATACCTCCTGCACGAAGTCGAGGCTGCAGCTCTCTGCAACGCCCATTCCCGCAGAACCCGAAAGCGCAACGCACGCCTTGTCTGCGCCCTTGACGTTGAGGCGGACTGTGGAAAGGATCTCTCCGATCTTCTGTGTGATCTGAGAGTAATGTCTTTCGTAGCTTGAATATATAAGATTATTGCCGTCGTCCAGAACGGCACATTTGATAGTGGTAGAACCTATATCAAGACCTATTTTCATTTAGTACGATCCCCCAATTCTATGTACAATATATCGTTCCCAAAACAGATATTGTCTTCTTTTTGCACATCGGGAAAATGATGCAATTCGCCTTTTATTCCTTATGTATTATACTAACATAATTCGACTTTTTAATTCTATTAAAGAATATAAAAAATTACCTGTTCAAATTTAGTCCTTTTAATAAAGAAAAAGAAGAAATGCCGCTCAATTATATATGTAATGCTGTCGGGAGGCTGTATCATAAATTTTTTAAGAAAACGTCCCCAAGCCGCTGTAAAACGGATCGGGGACTGTTGTTGTTTTCTCTTTAAGGAGTTTCGATTTAATCAGCGGCTTTTTAAAGCTCTTCCCATATTTTCTTTCCGTCGGTAGACAGGAAGAAAAGCTCGAGCAAAACGAGCGCAAAGAAGTAAACTATGCAGATACCGTATGCCCATACGGACGAGAAATCTTCAAGGTATGCGCTCGGAACTATTGCGAGAGTGAATGGGATAGCCGTGAGGAACATCGAAAGCAGCAGCGTAAAGATAACGCTGAGACTCTGCTTGATGACGGTGATCTCGTTTGTCCAGTCGAAACGGGGGAGCTTCAGATTAACGCAGACTCCGAGGAATCCCGAGAACAGGCAGGCGAGTATCGGAATGAATATTATGAACATTATATCGGCTGCCTTGAGCTTCAGCGTCAGCGCACTTGCAAGCGCCGTGAAGCATACGCCCGGCAGCGACACTATCGGAGCAAGCAGTGCTTTTGCAAAGAACACCTTCATCGGATTCAGCGGCGTCGATTTCAGTATCCATATCGTTTTGCCCTCGAGCGAGATCGTCGGGGCGGTGACGTCGTTGAGCGTACAGGAAAGCGCGAGCGACGAGCCGACTGCAAGCCCGATCAGGTTGGTAGACGCATCGGGGAACATTCGCGGCAGCCACTCCACGATAACAGAACCTCGCATAAGTATGCCGACCCCGAGCAGCAGCGCCATGATCGTACTCATTCCCGCATTCATAACGTAGGAAGGCAGACTGAAGAAGTAGCCGACCTCCTTCTTTATGAGTGCAAGCTGTATATTGGTTCTCTTCAAAGGCTTGCGGACGTATTTTTTCTTTTTCATCGCCGTTTTGCGTGTGACGATCGAGGTGAAGTGGCGAGAAAGAAACAGCGCTGCAAGTAAGACTGCGGCAGCTGTTATTACTATGATGGGAATAATGCCGATAAATGCGACGTTCAGTCCACCAAGTTTTATACTGCACAGGCGGTTCGTTGCAAGACCGTACCAGTAGAGAATATGCAGATGATGCTGCGTCCAGTCTCCGACCTTGTCGATGTCGTTCATCAGCGTTTCCATGATACCGCCGAAGTTGAGCGTGATATACGACAGAAAAGCGATCGTCAGAAATCCCAGCGTTACAGTCATAAGGTTCTTGTTAGGGATAAGCTTGGCGAGTTTTCCGAAAAGATATCCGAAAAAGCTCGACATAGATGTAACGAGCATCGGTATAAGCAGCGCTGACAGAATGAAGTAGACAAACGTCAGCGGCGAGTAGCCGAAAAGCAGACCGTGCGCAACGCCGACAGGGAAAAAAAGCATATTTGTATAAACAAAATTGAGAAGATACAGCGCGATCATACGGCTGAGCATAACGTCGGACGGGTTGATCGGCATACTCAGAAGCAGCTCGTTGTCTTTTGCGTCGTAGAGATAGCTCTGAGCCGAGAATACTGTACCAATGAACGAGAACACTGCGGACGATACGAACGCCATCGGGAAAAACAGCCATTCGCAGCCCTTCTGTCCCATCTGAAAGCCGATAACCATTGCAAGACCGAAAGAGAACACCATCATAAATCCGAACGCGATCAGGATTATTGCTATGATGAACGCCGTTCCTATGTTGAATGACTGTCCCTTTGAGTTGCGTCCGCGCATGAAGGTTATCATTGACGAAATATCGCCGGTCAGCTTGATCTTCACAAGCTCAAAAACAGTCTTAGACATTTTTTTCCTCCAGTTCGAGGAATACTTCCTCCAAAGAGACGTTGCCCCTTACTTCATCGGTAGTCCCCGATGCGATCAGCCTGCCGCCGCTTATGATCGCGATCTTGTCACAGAGCTTTTCGGCTACCTCGAGGACGTGCGTTGAGAAAAAGACCGATGCGCCCTCCTTGCAGGCCTCTTTCATTTCCTCCTTCATACGGTGAGCAGCAACAGGATCAAGACCTACGAACGGCTCGTCAAGCAGAACGAGTTTCGGCTTGTGCATGAATGCCGAGATCAGAGCGAGCTTCTGCTTCATACCGTGAGAGTAGCTGTTGATCGGCTGGGCGAGGTCGCCCGTTATTCCGAACATATCGGCGAGCTTATGTATCTGACGGTCCCGCTCTTCGGGATTCATTCCGTAGATATCGGCAACGAAGTTCAGATATTTGATGCCCGGCATAAAATCGTAAAGATCGGGGTTGTCGGGAAGATATGAGAGCCTGCGCTTGCACTCTATCGGGTTTTCTTTGATGGAAATGCCGTCAACGAATATCTCGCCTTCCTCAAATTCCAGCAGACCGCAGCTGCATTTTATCGTTGTGGTCTTTCCCGCTCCGTTATGACCGATAAAGCCGTATATCTCACCTGCCTTGATCTCAAGGCTAAGGTCGTTAACAGCGAGCTTGTCGCCGTAGCGTTTTGTGAGGTGCTCGATTTTTAGCATAAATGACCTCCTTACTGTGCGGAACTTGGTTAAAAACCTTGTCGCAAATTTGTTGATTTATCACAAAAATTTAAAACAAATAATCCATAACTACAAATTTTATTATAACACAACAAGATAAAAATTGTAAAGCGTTTATATGTAAATAAATACGGCTTTTGAATCATATAAAGTCTTTTAACATAGTTTTATTGCAGGAGTTTTTTGAAAAGGTGGAGAATATGTTAAAAAAAGTTGCAAGATATTTTCTATTGTGTTACAATAAATATAAATTTAAATTTAAATTATTTAAACCGAATAAACGAGAGGTACGTATGGGTATATTTGATAAAATGCGGGAACCTGTTGTCCTGAAAGAAGACAGCAGCGCAAAGGAGCAAATTGAACAACTGAATTCTTTCTTACAAAACGCTCCCTCGGAAATGAGATCACAGATTGAACAAGATATCCGGCTTTTACAATATGGTATCTACGGTGAAGATGCACTGATGTTTGAATTAAAAAACAGTCATCTTCCGATGTACATAATGCATGATCTTTTCTTTGAGTTGAACGGTTTGAAGGCACAGATCGATTATCTTATCGTGACGCGCAAGATAGTATTTATTATAGAATGTAAAAATCTTTATGGAAACATCACGATCGATAATAATGGAAACTTTACAAGAGAGGTGATGATGGGCAAGTATTATAAAAAAGAAGGAATATACAGCCCCATTACACAAAATCAACGGCATCTCGATATGATAAGAGAGATCCGCAGAAGTTCGAAACCTGCATTGTTACGTTCTTTTTTCGATAGTGGCTTTAATGATAACTATAAATCGATCGTTGTACTTGCAAATACAAAATCAATTCTTAAAATGCAATATGCTCCGAACGAGATAAAAGAAAAAGTCGTAAAAGTCGATGGGCTTATAAGCTACATTAAAAAGCTCAATGATCTTAATGACCGTATTGTCAACTCGGACAAAGAAATGAAGGAAATTGCGGAATTTTTCCTCGAAAAAAGTGTTCCGAACAATCAGGATTATACCGAAAAATACAAGAGCCATTTCGCATTAGTCAACAATGATGAAGAGGTAAACAAAGAAGCGCCGAACAGCGAAGAGACTAATACGGCAGAAGCGAACAGAGAAGATACGCAAGCCGCACCTGACTCGGAGACAGTTTTACCACAAACCGTAAATATAGAAGATACGCCTGTTTATCAAGCGTTGAAAAGTTATCGCTATGAGAAGAGCAGAGAAGAGGGTATCAAGCCTTATTATATCTATAACAATGCGCAGCTTGAAGATATCATTCGAGTAGCTCCAAAGTCATTAGAAGAATTAAAGACAATCAGTGGCTTCGGAGATGTCAAATGTCAGAAATACGGCAATGACATTATCAATATTCTTTCTGAGAACATAAATAAATAGTTCCTGTTGTGAATGTAATAAGTTGTTTTGAAAAAACAAAAATATTTTTCAAAAAACTATTGACTTCCTCGGATTAAAGTGATAATATAAACGCACAACATAATATTTCAAACCGTTGAAGCGAGAGTAAAAATAGGAAAAGAACTCACAGAGAGTCCGGGAATGCTGAGAGCCGGGCAGTCACTGCTTATTATAATGGTTCGCTGAGGGCGCACAGAACGGCGTTTTACGCTCAGTATCATGCGACGTGTTGGCTTACGTCAGTAGTCGGGGATATGTTGGTATCCCGCAAAGTGCGCAGCTTTATGCTGCGAATCAAGGTGGCACCACGGGTGAAGTTTTATCCGTCCTTGACAGAATGATACTATTCTGTCGGGGACGGTTTTTTTATTGCCCGAACCGACAGGGAAAAGGGGCAGAATTATGAATGTTTATCCGAAAAAGCAGGTGTTGGCGGAGTACGCAAGGAAAGGCTTTAAATGTGTGCCTGCTGCGCTGAGCGAAAAATGTACACAAAGCGGAGAGGTTATTTACCGTATTCTAAGAAATCTGAGCAGTCACGTTTTTATTCTTGACTCGGCCGAGAAGAATGTACACGGCAGATATACTTTCTTCGGCTATGATCCGACCGTAGAGCTTACCTGCCGTAAAGGCACGGTCACCATCAAAAGCGGAACCTCGATCACTTTTGAAAATGCAGATCCGAACGAGCACATCAGGCGTATCCTGCGGGAAAACAGATCTCCGAAGCTCAATGAGCTTCCGCCTTTTACGGGAGGTCTGGTCGGATACTTCTCATTCGACTATATCACATACAGCGAGCCTGAGCTTGTGCTCGATGCGCTTGACGAGGAAAAGTTCTGTGATATAGATCTGATGCTTTTCGATAAGGTGATCGTTCTCGACAACAAGACCAACGAGCTGATCTATATCACGAATATCAGAACGGACGAATTTGAGGAGAACTACAATAAGGCGCTGCTTGATCTTAAAGCTATGCAGACTATCATTCACGAGGGACTTCCGATGCAGAATGTTGAGGGAAAGCTGCTTGAACCGCTCCGTCCGCTTTTCAGCGAGAATGAGTTCTGCGATATGGTCAACAAGGCAAAGACACGGATATTTGACGGCGATATTTTTCAGGTCGTTTTGTCAAACAGACTCGAGGCGAAATTTGAGGGCAGCCTTTTCGGAACTTATCTGAAGCTTCGTGATACGAACCCGTCGCCGTATATGTTCTACTTCTCCAGCGATTCTGCGGAGATCGCAGGCGCATCGCCCGAAACTCTCGTCAAGCTCCAAAACGGCAGGGTTTACACATACCCGCTTGCGGGAACACGTCCGAGAGGAAAGACCGAAGAGGAGGACAAAGCGCTTGAGATCGAGCTTCTCTCGGACGAAAAGGAGCTTGCCGAGCACAATATGCTCGTAGACCTCGGCAGAAACGACATCGGAAAGATCTCCGAATTCGGCAGCGTGAGGGTAGACAGATACATGGAGATTGAGCGGTATTCTCATGTTATGCACATCGGTTCGGCGGTCAGCGGAAAGCTGAGAGAGGATCTTGACGCAGTAGATGCGGCAGCGTCCGTACTGCCCGCAGGAACGCTGTCGGGTGCGCCGAAGATCAAGGCGTGTCAGATAATAAACGAGCTTGAGAACAACAAGCGAGGGATATACGGCGGCGCGATCGGGTACCTTGCTTTTTCGGGCGAGATGGACACCTGCATAGCGATCAGGCTTGCGTTCAAGAAAAACGGCAAGGTATTTGTGAGATCGGGTGCGGGAATAGTGGCGGATTCGGTGCCCGAAAATGAGTACAGGGAATGTATAAATAAGGCGAAGGCCGTAGTAAACGCGCTGTAAACAGACTTACATAAGAGGTGAACGAAATGATACTGCTTATAGATAACTATGACAGCTTTTCATACAACGTCTATCAGCTCATAGGTTCGATAGAGCCTGATATAAAGGTTGTCAGGAACGACAAGATAACAGTCGATGAGATACGCGCTATGAAGCCGTCTCATATAATCCTCTCTCCGGGACCCGGCAGTCCCCGGGATGCGGGAATATGTGTAAAAGCCGCAAGAGAGCTTGCAGGCGAGATTCCGATACTCGGTATCTGTCTCGGACATCAGGCTATCTGCGAGGCATTCGGCGCAACGGTCGCACACGCAAAGTCACTTTATCACGGAAAACAGTCTCAGATCACGACCGACGGCGATGCGATATTCAAGGGACTTCCGAGAAGGATAAAGGCAGCGAGATATCATTCGCTCGCAGTACTCTCGGAAACTCTTCCCGACACGCTCAGGGTTATCGCGGAAACGGACGACGGCGAGATCATGGCGATAAGGCACAGAGAGTACAACGTATACGGACTGCAGTTTCACCCCGAATCTATCCTCACTCCCGACGGGGCAGCAATAATAAAAAATTTTTTGGAGGAAAAGTAAAATGATAAAAGAAGCAATCGTTAAGATCGTAAATAAAGAGGACCTGTCTTATGAGGAGGCATATTCCGTAATGAATGAGATCATGAGCGGTGAAACGACTCCCACTCAGAATTCTGCATTTCTGGCGGCGCTTTCAACGAAGAGCGCACGAGCCGAAACAAAGGACGAGATCGCAGGCTGTGCGGCGGCGATGAGAGATCATGCCGTCAAGGTAGAGACAAAGTTTGATGTTTTTGAGATCGTCGGCACGGGCGGAGACAACGCAGGCAGCTTCAATATCTCCACTACATCGGCGCTCGTTGCGGCAGCGGGCGGAATGAAGGTAGCAAAGCACGGCAACCGTGCCGCATCATCTAAGAGCGGTACTGCGGACTGCCTGGAAGCGCTCGGAGTAAACATTCAGCAGGATCCCGAGAAGTGCGAAGAGCTTCTCGAAAAAGCGGGAATGTGTTTCTTCTTCGCACAGAAATATCACACCTCTATGAAGTATGTAGGAGCTATCCGCAGAGAGCTTGGCTTCCGTACCGTATTCAATATACTGGGACCGCTCACCAATCCCGCCTCGCCCTCTATGCAGCTCCTCGGAGTTTACGATGATTATCTTGTCGAACCGCTCGCTCAGGTGCTTTCAAACCTTGGAGTAAAGCGCGGAATGGTCGTTTACGGTCAGGAAAAGCTCGATGAGATCTCGCTTTGCGCTCCTACTACTGTATGTGAGATCAATGACGGCTGGTACAGAACTTACGAGATCAAGCCCGAGGATTTCGGCTTTGAACGCTGCGATAAACAGGAGCTTGTCGGAGGCACTCCCGAGGAAAACGCGGAGATCACACGCAGGATCCTCAAAGGCGAAGAGCGCGGAGCAAAGAGAAACGCAGTACTGATGAATGCGGGCGCAGCACTCTACATCGGCGGCAAGGCGGAGAGCTTTGAGCAGGGTATCAGACTTGCGGCAGAGCTTATCGACTCGGGGAAGGCGTATGAAACGCTTGAGAAGGTCATCGAGATTTCAAACAGCTGATAGAAGGAGAGGACCAAATGACCATTCTTGATGAGCTTGCAGCTTATGCGCGTTTTCGCGTTAGTGAGGATAAAAAGCGCATACCGTATGACGAGGTGAAGTATTCAGCGCTTGGTATGGGGAAGGGTGATTTTCGCTTTGAACGTGCTCTCGGAAGATCCGGAGGAGCGGTCATCAGCGAGGTTAAAAAAGCGTCCCCGTCAAAAGGGATCATCAGCGAGGACTTCCCTTATATCGACATAGCGAGAGAGTACGAAAAAAGCGGCGCAGACTGCATTTCATGCCTGACCGAGCCGAAATGGTTCAGGGGAAGCGATGACATTTTCCGTGAGATCAGGAGCGCCGTATCAGTTCCCATGATCCGCAAGGATTTCACCGTGGATGATTACCAGATATACCAGGCTAAGACCATGGGAGCTGACGCGGTGCTGCTTATCTGCGCGATACTCGACGAAGATACTGTCCGCAGGTATATATCGGTCTGCGATGAGCTTGGAATAACGGCGCTTGTCGAGACGCACAACAAGAGCGAGATCGAGTCGGCAATCCGTGCGGGGGCAAGAGTTATCGGTGTGAACAACAGAGATCTTAAAAACTTTTCGGTTGATCTGACCAACGCGCTGTCTCTGCGCAGCCTGATACCCGAGGATCGTATTTTTGTCGCCGAGAGCGGCGTAAAGACACCCGAGGAGGGTGCAATGCTTCTGAAAAGCGGGGCGAACGCCGTGCTGATCGGTGAGGCACTTATGAAGAGCAGCAACAAGGGCGTATTCATCTCAAGGGTAAAAAGCGGTGAATGAAATGAGCGGAGTAAAACTGAAGATATGCGGGATATCGCGTGATATAGACGCGCAGTATATTAACGGCGCAATGCCCGACTATGCGGGGTTTATAATAGGATACCCGAAGAGCAGGAGAAACATTTCCGAAGAGCGGGCCGCCGAGCTTCGTGCACTCATTGACAGCAGGATAAAAACGGTCGGTGTTTTTGTGGATCACCCTGTTGAAAATATCGCGCGTCTTGCAAATTCGGGTGTTATAGATATTATACAGCTTCACGGCAGCGAGGACGGAGAATATATTTCTGAGCTTCGCAGTATAACAGATGCACAGATATGGAAGTCGTTTATTGTGAAAAGTGCCCGTGATGTTGAGGCGGCTCGCTCTTGTGTCGCTGATATGGTGCTGCTTGACGGCGGTCTTGGCGGCGGGACAGCTTTCGACCACACGCTGCTTGACGGCTTTGACCGCGATTTTATCTTAGCAGGAGGACTATGCGCCGAAAACATCAAAGACGCTGTTCTTGCTCTGCGCCCATACGCTGTAGACGTAAGCTCGGGAGTGGAGACCGACTTTGTAAAGGACGAGAAAAAAATACTTGCCGTTGCGCAGATCCTCCGCAAGCCTTTTTGAAAAAAGGCTTGGCGAAAAACTTTACGATGTGTTTTGCGGTGCATTTTTTGACAGCAGACGATCAAAGCTCTACAAAAGTATACAGCAATGTTACAATGTACATGGTGCATGCTTTTTAAAAACTTGGAAAAAGCTATACGATGTTTTCTGCTGTGCGTTATTTCAGGGTATGCGGCACATATCTGTAAAGTAAGTTCGCGGCACAAAAGGCGGTGCATACGATGATCCGAGATCGCGTAAATGCCAGCGGGCGCTTGCCCGCCCGTCCGGAAAAAAATCTTGACTTTTTTAAATCAAAGTGATAAAATGTATACAAATCAAATATTCAAACCGTTGAGGCGAGAGTAAAAATAGGAAAAGGGCGCACAGAGAGTCCGGAAAGCTGAGAGCCGGATCGTCACTGCTTATTATAATGGTTCGCTGAGGGCGCATTGAACGGCGTATAACGCTCAGTATTTTGCGACGTGTTGGCTTACGTCAGTAGTCGGGAGTATGTTCGTACTCCGCTAAGTGCGCGGTATCTTGCCGCGAATCAAGGTGGCACCACGGGTGAAGATTTATCCGTCCTTGACAGATGAAAAAGAGTCTGTCAAGGACGTTTTTTTGTTGTTCTTGTCAGACGCAGATCAAAAAGGAGCTGATTTTATGTCAAAAGGAAGATTTGGTGTTCATGGCGGGCAGTATATCCCCGAAACGCTGATGAACGCAGTCAACGAGCTGGAGCAGGCTTACAATTATTACAAGGATGATCCGCAGTTCAACGCGGAGCTTACGGAGCTTTTCAACGAGTACGCAGGCAGACCATCCAGACTTTATTACGCCGAGAAGATGACAAAGGATCTCGGCGGCGCTAAGATATATCTCAAGCGTGAAGATCTGAACCATACGGGTGCTCACAAGATCAACAATGTGCTCGGTCAGGTACTTCTTGCGAAAAAAATGGGCAAGACGAGAGTAATTGCGGAGACAGGCGCAGGTCAGCACGGTGTTGCAACAGCAACGGCAGCGGCTCTGTTCGGTATGGAGTGCGAGGTCTTTATGGGACGCAAGGACACGGAGCGTCAGGCGCTCAATGTTTATAAGATGCGTCTGCTCGGCGCAAAGGTAAACGCTGTCGAAACGGGAACTGCGACGCTCAAGGATGCCGTGAACGAGGCTATGAGGGAGTGGACAAGACGCATATCAGATACGCATTATGTATTGGGCTCGGTAATGGGACCGCACCCGTTCCCGACAATAGTCCGTGATTTTCAGGCTGTCATCTCCAAGGAGATCAAGCAGCAGATCATGGAAAAAGAGGGAAGACTTCCCGATGCCGTAGTTGCCTGTGTAGGCGGCGGCTCAAACGCCATGGGCGCCTTTTATCACTTTATCAATGACGAGTCGGTCGCTCTTATCGGCTGCGAGGCAGCGGGCAGAGGCGTTGACACCTTCGAAACAGCGGCGACGATCGCTACGGGAAAGCTCGGCATATTCCACGGAATGAAGAGCTACTTCTGCCAGGACGAATACGGTCAGATAGCGCCCGTTTATTCGATCTCCGCAGGCCTTGACTATCCGGGAATAGGTCCCGAGCATGCAAATCTCCACGATACGGGCAGAGCGCAGTATGTTCCCGTAACGGACGACGAGGCGGTCAATGCGTTTGAGTATCTGTCGAAAACAGAGGGTATTATCCCTGCGATCGAAAGCGCTCACGCTGTTGCTCACGTTATGAAGATCGCTCCGACTATGGACAAGGACAAGATCATCGTTATCAACATTTCCGGCAGAGGCGACAAGGACTGCGCCGCTATCGCAAGATACAGAGGGGAGGATATTTCGGAATGAGAGTATCGGACGCATTCAAAAACAGAAAGGCATTTATATCTTTTATAACGTGCGGTGATCCCACGCTTGACGTGACAGAAGAGCTGCTTGTAACTATGGATCAGGGCGGCGTCGATCTGATCGAGCTTGGAATACCGTTTTCCGACCCGACGGCTGAAGGTCCCGTCATTCAGGGCGCAAACATCAGAGCGCTTTCGAACGGAGTCACGACCGACAAGATCTTTGATATGGTTGCAGGAGTCCGTCCGAAGATCAGCGTACCGCTCGTGTTTATGACGTATGCAAATGTGGTTTTCTCATACGGTATCGAGCAATTTGCGAAAAAATGCGCAGAGATCGGAGTCAACGGCATTATTCTTCCCGATATCCCGTTTGAGGAGAAGCACGAGTTTTCCGATGCTTTTGAGAGCTGCGGCCTTGATTTCATCTCGCTTATCGCACCGACTTCGGAGGACAGGATCGAGCGTATCGCCGGCGAAGCCAAGGGATTTGTCTACTGTGTATCGTCTCTCGGAGTAACAGGTACACGTTCCGACATCACGACCGATATTTCCGCAATGGTCGATCGTGTAAAGACAGCATCGAACGTGCCTGCGGCAGTAGGATTCGGTATTTCTACTCCCGAGCAGGCAGCAAAGATCGCAAAGTGCGCAGACGGCATCATCATTGGCTCGGCTATCGTTAAGATAATCGGCAAGTACGGCAAAGATGCAAAACCCCACGTTCTCGAGTTCGTAAAGAGCATCAGAGCGGCGATAGACAACATATAAATATTATAAATATAAAAAAATCTGCGGCATACGGAGAATAAGCTACCGTGTGCCGTTTTTTTATCGTTATAATTTACAAATTTGTCAGATATATCCCCTAAATAAGAAAAATATGCAATTTTATTTACAAATTCCCTATTGTATGTAAATATGTTTTATGTTATAATTCAAAGTGGTTGATTATATATTCGTGTCAATTAAATCAGTAAAGAATACAAGCAACAGTTTTTGAAGGAAGGGGGAAAAGGAGCTGTGAGATGCTTTTATTGTATGGAAGAATATGATGAAGATCTCGACGTTATCTGTCCTTACTGCGGCAACGACGTTGTGGCTCCCGATGCGGACAGCTACTGTCTTGCGGCAGGTACGGTGCTGAGTCAGCGATATGTGCTCGGCAGAGTTCTCGGTGACGGCGGCTTCGGCATAACATATATCGGTTACGACAAGGCGCTCAAGCGCAAGGTAGCCGTTAAGGAATATTTCCCGAACGATTGCGTTACACGTCAGAAGGGCGAGACTGAGGTCAGTCCCTTCAGCGGAGAGCGCGGCGAACGCTATGAACGCGGGCTCAAGAATTTCCAGACCGAGGCGCAGCGTCTTGCAAAGCTTGGCTCGATCGAGGGTGTCGTAAATGTATACGACGTATTTGCGGAAAACTCAACGGCGTATATCGTTATGGAATACCTGAGCGGCGAAACGGTCGCTCAGATGGTCGAAGGTCACAAATTCTTAGGCTTCGGCAAGACGATGAATATTATCGTTTCGGTTCTCAAAAGCCTGAAAAACGTCCACAATGCGGGCGTTATCCACAGGGATATTTCACCTAAAAATATCATAAAGACTAAAGAGGGAAAGATCGTCCTCATAGATTTCGGCGCGGCGAAGCCCAACACACTTATGATGTCGCGCACGGCATCGGTAGTCCTCACTCAGGGCTATGCGCCGATAGAGCAGTATGACAACAATTTAAGTCAGGGTACGTGGACCGACATATACGCAGTTGCGGCGACGATGTATTATATGCTGACAGGCGTGACTCCGGATTCCGCAAACTCTCGCCTTGTCTCCGACACGCTTGCACCCGTTTCGGAGCTTCACCCGGGACTTCCCGATAAGCTCGATGATATCATTAAAAACGCACTTGCGGTTCGCCCGGAGGACAGAACACAGACAGCGGGAGAGCTTCTCGAGCAGATCTGGACGCTGAGAAACGCTCAGAACACAACGAGAAAGCCGAAGGCGAAGAAAAGCCCCGATCAGGCAACGACGATCAATATCCCGCCTGTTCAGATACCGAAATCAAAGCTTCAGCAGAAGCCAAAGCCGCAGGGTCAGTGGAAAACGTATGCGGGAGGCCCCTCAAAGCCGACAGAGGAGTTTTCAAAAGACAATATCAAAAAAAGCGAGCGTCAGCCGCATATCATAACTATACAAAGATCGGGAAGACTTGACGATCTCAACGCTCCCGATGAGGTCGGGGAGGATACGGGAAAGCAGAGAGCAAAGGTCTCCGTTCCTCTTGTTATAGCGGCTGTGATACTCGTTATGGTGCTTGGAGGACTTGCCGCCGTCGGCTTCCTTGACAAGGCAAACAATGTTCAGGTCCCGGATTTTGTAGGGCAGAATATAGAATCTGTGCTCGGAAATTCCGAGTATCAGTTCGATTTTGAAACGATATATACATACGATCCCGATACTGATCTTGATATTATAATAAGTCAGTCGCCCGTTTCGAGCGCGCGCCACGTCAAAAAGGACTCTCCTGTTCGCCTGACCGTGAACAGCCTCGAGACCGAGGTCAGCATTCCCGTCCTGGCGAAGATGTCAGAGACTGCCGCCGTTAATACGCTCAATTCGCTTTATCTCAAGAGCGATATCATAATCGTGAACAACGATGAATTCTCAGACGGTACGGTAGTCAGCAGCGAGCCTGCAAACGGATCCAAGGTCAAGGTCGGTTCGACAGTTACTCTCTACGTTGCGCAGAACAGCGTAAAGGTCCCGAGCCTTTACGGAAAGACGCTCCAGCAGGCGACAGACGAGCTTACCGCGCTTGGTCTTGCTATCGGAGAAGTGACATACGACTACAGCGATGAGTACGATACAGGCTGCGTTATGTCTCAGGGCATTGAGTCCGATACAAAGGTAGTCAAGGGTACGGCGGTCACGGTTGTGATAAGTTCGGGCAAGCCCGTTCCCGTCACGCTTGAAACAACGGTCGATCTCACCGGAATGGGTACACCGTTCACGATCAAGGCTGTCTGCGACGGCACGACAGAATACGAGCGCAAGCGTTATTCGCTTGTATTTGAGGACAGCGAGACGATCTCCGTCACCCGAAACATCAACGAGGGCACAAAGGTCGTTGAGATCTACATAGACGATGAGCTTTATTGTACATATCACTTCGACTTTGAAAGCGGAGTCGTTACCGAAGGTGAGCAGTACGAGGTCAGCGCCCAGAAGCGCCGCTCGGAGAGCAGCAAGTCGGAAAGCTCGAAATCATCGTCAAAGAGCGAGCCGTCACGCTCGGAAGAGGAGCCGGGCGAATCCGCAGCGCCGAGAGAGGAATCTCGGACCTCGTCTCAGGCATCATCGGAAAGCTCTGCTTCGTCGGGAGTGTTATTCCCGCTTTTCGGAAACGATTGACAGTAAAAATTTTGGGGACGCACTGTGCGTCCCCTTTTTGTAATTATCGGTCATTTTCGTTTATCATCTTATCGAGTGTGCGCCATGAAAGCACGGCGCATTTTACCCTTGCGGGCATATGGGAAATATCGCGCAGAGCTCCCGCTTCCTCAAGTTCATCTATTTCCTCGTCCGAAGCGTCTCCCTGTATCATTCTCAGAAAAATATCGGAAAGTCTTCGGGCGTCGGTAATAGTTCTGCCGATGATAAGCTCGAGCATAATATCCGCCGATGCCTGCGATACGGCGCAGCCGACCCCTGAGAAGCTCCCGCTTTTGATAGTGTCGCCGTCGATTTCGAGATTAAGCGTCAGACTGTCGCCGCAGCTCGGATTAACTCCGTCAAGACTGCACGTTGCGTAAGGCAGTTCGTGCTTGTGCATTGGATTCATATTGTGATCGAGAAGGACCTCGTTATAAAAGCCTCGGCTGTCCATTATCTGTACCCCATTCTTTCACGTATTGTCGAAACGCTGTGCAAAAAGCGGTCGATCTCATCGGTCGTATTGTAAAACATCAGACTTGCGCGGGAAGATGAGTAGACGCCGAGGTGATGCAGGAGCGGCTGTGCGCAGTGGTGTCCCGCGCGGATACATATTCCGTCTGCGCTGAGTATCTCGCTGACATCGTGCGGGTGGACCCCGTCGATTGTAAACGAGAGTATGCCCGAGTGGTCGGCGTAGTCTTCCGAGCCTAATATGCGGACATTCTTTATGCGTGACAAACCGTCAAATGCATACTTTGTAAGCTCCAGCTCACGCTGCCGTATCGCGTCCGTATCTGTTTTTTCGTAATAGTCAATGGCCGACTTGAAAGCGTGTATTCCCGCAGCGTTGAGTGTGCCTGCTTCGAACTTGTGCGGCAGCTCCGCATAGACTTCACCGCCGAGCGTCACCGACTCTATCATTTCGCCGCCTGTCATAAAGGGCGGCATTTTTTCAAGCAGTTTACGCTTTCCGTAAAGTACGCCCACTCCCATAGGCCCGAGCATCTTGTGTGCGGAAAAAGCGAGCAGATCTATGTCGAGAGCCTGAACATCTGTCTTTTCATGAGGCACAGACTGTGCGCCGTCAGCCAGAACAACAGCGCCGACCGAGTGCGCCGCATTTATGATCTTTTCAAGCGGCGGGCGGGCTCCCGTGACGTTCGATACAACGCCGATTGCAACTATCTTAGTGTTTTCGGTAATGCAGCGCTCGATCTCGTCATCGTGAAATGAACCTTTTTCATCACACATCATATATACAAGCTCTGCGCCCGTTCTCCGCGAGGCTTCTCTCCACGGCAGCATATTGCTGTGGTGCTCTGCGACCGATACAACGATCCTGTCGCAGGGGGTAAGCTCCGCAGACAGACTGTATGCGGCAAGATTGATCGCCGAGGTAGCGTTTGTTGTGAAGATTATCTCCTTTTCGCTCTCTGCGTTTATAAACCTGCGCACAGCGTTTCGCGCGTCCTCAACGGCTTTTGTCGCTGCAAGACTTATTTCATAGAAACCCCGCATGGGATTGCTGTTTATCGTCTCGTAAAATGTCTTTTCGGCGTCGATAACGCATTGCGGTTTCTGAGAGGTAGCGGCATTATCAAGATAAACGCCGCTGATATTTCCGAATATCGGGAAGTCGTCCCGAATAGCCTTGTCTGTATTATTCATAACGATCTCCCGTTTCAGCTCCTATAAGCTTTGTCGTATCGCTGTCGTTTACAAGATGCAGGAACGAATCGGCAACAGAAGCCTTCAAAAGTCGTGCGGCTTGCTCCTTTGAGATCCCGCGCGACTGAAAGTACATAAGAGTCTCGCCCGAGATATCTCCGATAGTTGCACCGTGCGTTCCGTTTACGTCCTCCTCGCTGCACAGTATCACTGGGAGAGTTCGGTTGATGATATCGTCCGACAGCAGCAGAACATTTTCCGTTTCACTTCCGTGGGAGCCCTTCGAGCCGCGCCGGAAATCAATAGTTCCTCTGAATATCTTCTGAGCGTTCGAGTCAAGAGCGCCGTTTGCAGTGATCTCACTTTCCGTGCGCCTGCCTTTGTGAGATACGTTGCAGTTTATGTCGAGCTTGTCGTTTTCGTCTGCAAGATATGAGGTGTGCGAGACAAATCGGCTGTTGTCGCCGTATAGCTCTGCGTCGGTGTTTATATAAGTGCCGATCGTTCCGGGCAGGAATGCAAGCTGCGTGAAGGCGGCGCATTCGGAAACTCTTGAGCGTATGTCGCAAACAAGCTCGCCGCTTTTTTTGCAAAGCTGAGTTGCAACAAGCTTTACGTGAGCGCCTTTTTGAATATCTGCGTTTATCTTTACAGACAGCCGCCTGTCTCCGTGAATGTTTACATATACTGTCAGCTCGCTGTTCTCACACGCACGGATATCGACTGCGGCGGCGCTGTATTCTCCGCTGCTTTCAATAGTGACACGCGATACTTTCTCTTCATCATTTTCACAGACGATCACCGCTTCGGGACAGCTTCCGAAAAGAAGCGTTTCTTCGTCGAGAGGTCTGTATTTTGTTATTGTCCCGTCGGATCTGATGCTCGCATCGTTTGGCGGACATACTCTCTCAACGGCGGCATTGTTCATTTTCAGAAAATGCCACGTCGGAGACGGGAGCTTGTTTATAATAATTTCACTCATTCACAGATCACCTTATTATCGTTCCGGCTTCATTTCAAGCCTGATAAGATTGTTCATTTCCACGGCGTATTCAAGCGGCAGCTCCTTTGAAACACTGTCGGCAAAGCCGCTTACGATCAGCGCTCTTGCGTCCTCCTCGCTCATGCCGCGTGACATAAGGTAGAAGACCTCATCGTCACTGATGCGGCCGATCCTCGCTTCGTGTCCGACGGCGCAGTCGCTCGTGCGGATATCTATAGCGGGGATAGTGTCGGAGCGTGAGATATCATCGAGCATAAGAGATTCGCAGGATACCGACGATCTTGATCCCTTGGCATTTTTATTTATCACAACGGCGCTGCGGTATGTGCTGACGCCGCCGCTTTTGGAGATGGAGCGTGTATTTATTGCGGAGCTTGTGTCGGGTGCGCTGTGGACTACCTTTGCGCCTGTGTCAAGATCCTGTCCCTCTCCGGCAAACGTGATACCCGTAAATTCCATAGACGAGCCCTTGCCTTTTAAGATCGTCATGGGGTAGAGGTACGAGGTGTGCGAGCCGAAAGAGCCCGAGACCCATTCCACTCTGCCGCCCTCTTCGGCAACGGCGCGCTTTGTGTTAAGGTTGAACATATTTTTCGACCAGTTTTCGATAGTCGAGTATCTCAGCGTTGAATTTTTTCCGACATACAGCTCAACGCAGCCTGCGTGAAGATTTGCTACGTTGTATTTCGGAGCGGAGCAGCCTTCGATAAAGTGAAGATATGCGTTGTCCTCAACGATAATGAGCGTGTGTTCAAACTGTCCCGCACCCTTTGCATTCAGCCTGAAATACGATTGGAGCGGTATGTCAAGATGAACTCCCGACGGAACATACGCGAACGATCCGCCGGACCATACTGCGCCGTGGAGAGCCGCAAATTTGTGATCTGCAGGCGGCACGAGCTTCATAAATCTGTCTTTGATAAGCTCTGCGTATTCGCCTCTGAGAGCGCTTTCAAGATCTGTATATACAACGCCCTGCTTTGATACGCTGTCCCGTACATTGTGGTAAACAAGCTCGGAATCGTACTGCGCGCCTACTCCCGCAAGCGAGCTTCTTTCCGCCTGCGGGATACCGAGCCGCTCGAACGTATCCTTTATATCCTCGGGAACATCGTCCCAGCTCTGCTTCATATCGCTCTTCGGGCGGACATAGGTCGAGATGTTGTCGATGTCAAGTCCCGAAAGCGGAGGTCCCCAATCGGGGATATCGAGCCTGTTGTAAATCTCAAGCGATCTCAGGCGAAACTCCCTCATCCAGTCGGGATCGTTTTTTTCTTCCGATAATTTCAGGACGATCTCTTCGGTCAGCCCCGATCTCATACGGTAATCATTGTTTTCCTTGTCACGGATATCATATATGCTGCGGTCGATGTCCGTGACTGTCTTATTGCTGCCCAAAATATCCGCTCCTTAGCTGTTTTCAAATTCGGCAAAGCCGTTTTCGTTTATTTCATTTACAAGCTCTGCGCCGCCCGATTTAATGATCCTGCCGCCGACAAGAACGTGAGTGCGGTCAACACTGATCGCTTCAAGTATCCTTGTGCTGTGAGTTATGACGAGCAGACTGCCGCCGTAGTTTTCGACATATTCCTTGATACCCTTTGAAACTATCCTTACTGCGTCAACATCAAGTCCCGAATCGGTCTCGTCCAAAACGGCGAGCGAGGGCTTCAGCAGGAGCATCTGGAGTATTTCTGACTTTTTCTTCTCTCCGCCTGAAAATCCGACGTTCAGCTCTCTGTCCGCATATGACGGATCCATTTCAAGCAGCTCCATCGCCTCATTCAGCTCTTTTTTGAACTCCCAGAGCTTTACTCTCTGAGAGCGCCGCTGTTCGACCGCTGTTCTGAGAAATGATGACAGCGATACTCCGCCGATCTCGGGAGGATTTTGAAACGACATAAATATTCCCGCTCTTGCGCGCTTGTCGGGTGCGGCGTTCGTGATATCCTGTCCCATAAATATTATTTTACCCGACTCAGTTTTGTATGCGGGATTGCCTACGACTGCGCTGCCGAGAGTCGATTTGCCCGCTCCGTTAGGTCCCATTAAAACGTGTACCTCGCCGCTGTCAACAGTCAGGTCGATGTCGTGCAGGATATGCTTTTCTCCGATGCTGACATTCAGTTTCTTGATACTTAATACATTTTCACTCATTTATATTCCTCCGATATATTTGCCGCTACATCGGCAAGTGTCTTACTGTCCAGAAAATTTGAGATGAGCTCTCCCAGTTCATTCCAGATCGGAAAGGTGCAGCAGCTTTTGTAGTTTTCACAGTGAGCGCCGCCGCCGCACGATACAGGCTCGATCGTGTCCTCGGCTGCTCGGAGTATCTCCGACAGAGAGTATTGAGACGGAGCCTTTGTAAGTCTGTAGCCGCCCCCTCTTCCCGAAGCCGCTTCGACAAAGCCTGCCTTTGACAGCCTTGCCATAATGCTTTCACTGTATTTGAGAGATATCTGCTGCTTCTGCGCGATCTGTTTGAGCGCAACAAACTCGCCCTGCCCGCCGTCTGACGCAAGCTGTGCCAGAACTCTGACGGCGTATTTCCCTTTGCTTGAGATCATCATACCGTTTACCCGCTTTGTTGTTGTTATCGCTGCACTTCGACAGGAGCTGTTAAATCGCCTATCGGTTCAGTATGCTTACAACGAATATTATATACCTATCAACCTACTATGTCAATAGGCAAATTGCAAATAAATAGCTCGGGATCAGAAATGAGTCCCGAGCTAATATGTTATAATTGAGCGTAAAGCCTGATGATCTCGTTCAGATCGGTGCCGCGATCGAGAAGCGAAAGCATAGTCTTAGCGGGATTGGTCCTGTTTTCTATCCTCTTGAAAAGCGGTTCGATAAAACGCTCCTCCCCAAGCCCTCGTTCGATAAGCGCGTCCTTTGCAATGTCAGTGACTGTCCGAGCGAGTTCCCACAGTTTGTTTTCGTCGATATATTCGGGAAGCGTTCCGCGCACGAAAAGCTTGCGCAGCTCGCTTGCCGTGTAGCCGTTATGGTACAGAACCGTATCATTCTCCATGAGCTTTGAAAGCTTATCCACACTTATCATCGCTCCGAGATGAAAAGCTGCCGTTGTCATACATTCTCCGATCGGCTGACAGCAGACGCTGCGAAATTCGATCGTACCCCTGTATGTCAGGTCTTCGAATTTGAACGTGCGCAGGTAGCGCAGATCTTCAAGCTCGGGCGTAAATTCTATCGTCTCATAGCCGCCTGTCTCACTGCTGAAATACTCTCCCTTAACGCTGTCTCGTCCGAGATATTCGATAATATTGATCGGCTCGAAATTTATGTATTTGTCGCCGCGCTCGGCGCAGTAGATCGACGTGGAGGCTATGTAGTTCAGAATATCGTCGGCGCACGAAAACTCGCAGTCGTACATACCAATATTGTGCGGATTTATCCCGTGCGGGCTGTTTTCCCAGAACATATCGCGGCAGCAGAGCAGGCTGCTGTCCTCGCCGAGCAGGACGGAGTTTGAAAACAGCAGAGCTTTGATCGGTTCGAGCTTTGAAAAAGTGTTGAGCGTCTGCGCAAGCTTTGAATGATCTGCGTCAAGCTGTACCTGTGATGCGCTCGAGAACGTGCCGTACTGCGGGTATTCGTGAAAATACATAGGAAGCTTGTACTTGGTGTAGCTGTGCAGATGATGGAACAGCATTCTGTAACGTCCGTTCTCGATAGGGATATTGCGGTTTACCTTCCAGTGCGGATTAACGCCCATTCCCGTCAGAGTATGACCGCTTTCGGAGAGCACGTCCGATATAAACTTATAGTACGTGCAAAATCTGTCATAGATGATATTGAGATCGTGTTCTCTGCCGAAGGACAGTTCGAGATTATTGTACGAGCAGTCGTAGGAGAGAATATCGCCGTGCTCTTTGCTTTGGCAGGCGCAGACATTCTTATCATCGTCAAGACCGATCACCTTGAAGCCGAACCGCTCGATAAACCTGTCCGTAAGGTTGTGGACCACTGAAAAGTCAACTGCTTTGCCGCTCAGATTTACTACAGGCATTTCAAACTCTACTCCTATGTACCGATCACGCTGCGCCAGTGTCGGTTCGATGTACTTCTTGTAAAGCTCGTTTATGATCGTTTGTCTCTCATATCTTTTATGTGTATATGCCTGATCGGTCTTGCACATATTATTCACCTTACTTTTACAGATTTGAGAATATCCTGTACAGCAGCTTCATATTCTCGTCATTTTCCGTGTATTCATTGTTGTGCGGTGCGCCGCATTTCACAAGCGCGCCGTCCTTGTATGCAAGCAGCGTGCAGAACGGTACTTTTTTCCAGCGCTCGCCGCTGAGAGGCTTTGTCGCAAAAAGGAAAGTATCTTCCTTTTCAAGATAAAACAAGGTATCTTTACAGTTCGTGTGGACAAAAAGATACTCGCCGTCCGTGAAAATGAGATTGAGCTTGTTATCCTTTGACATTTCGTTTACTGTCTGCTCCAGAAGGGCGAAGCGTGTATCAAAACAATCGCTGCCGAGTTTGTTTATCTTGTCGAGAAGATAAAGAAGTATACGCTCGCTGTCAGTCTCGCCTTTTTGTTTTTTCACAAAGCGGGAAAGCGGCGGATAGTCGAAGATAGTCCCGTTGTGTATCAGAATATATCGGCGGTGTGACTTGTCAAAGCCCGTAAACGGGTGACAGTTTTCCGCATCTATGTTGCCGATCGTTGCGTATCTGATGTGCGCCAGCGCTGTTTTGGAGCGGATCGGCTTTTTAAGAAGGTTTGAGAGCACGGCGCTTTTTGATGCGTCGATCGGCTCTTTTTTTATGACTGCTTTGCCCGAACGGCTGTAAGCCAGTCCCCAGCCGTGAGGGTGCATGGCGCTGTTTTTGTAGAATGTATCGAGGTATGCGTTAAGATCGGTGTCATTTTTCGAAGTTGCCGCAAAAAGCATGCACATTTAGGTCACTCCCTTGGTATTGTTTTGCAAGCGTCATGCCCTTGTGCATATAGTCGTCGGAGAACAGCCGTCTGATGATATGAGAGTAACTCTCATTGCACGATTTTGAAAGCTGATATTTCACAGCAGCGAGGTATTCGGGGCAGTACCGCTGTGCAAAGCTGTATAGTTTTTCAAGCTCTTTCCCGGCAGCGTTTTTTACGGAAAGAGTCCGACCGCCGAAGCTCACGGCGGACTCGGTATCAAAGAGCGCCGCCGTTTTCATATTGTTTACCGCTTCGATCTGTTCGCACTCATCGGGCAGCGGCAGTTCGAGATTAAGAAGATATATTATAAGCAGATGTATAAACTCTATATCTTTTTCGAAAACTCCGAGCGGCGAGAGCGGGTTGAGATCTATCATACGAAGTTCAACGTGGTTTATCCCGAACTCCTCCAGCTCGTCAAGACCGTATTTCCCGCGCGGCTTCACCCTGATCGGATAGTATATCTCGGAACATGATATGAAGTCGCCGCTGTCGATATACCTTCCGATACTTTTAATGTATGCGTCAAGACTTGAAAAATCGAATGTCGGCGTGAAAAAATTCCAGTAGCCGACCTCGCTGCATCGCACGGAAGCGTACTTGTCGATAGCATTTTCATTGATCCCGCCGAATTTGACGAAGGACGGATCGAGGACGGGGCTTGCCGCAGTAAGATAGACGATCAGCCAGCTGTATCTGAGAAGCCCGGCGGCAAGTGAGAGATAAAGCTCGTCCTGAAAGCGCCGCTTATCTTTTCCGCTCGCTCTTGCAAGCTCGGAGACAGTATCTGCGGGAAGCGAATAATTGAGATGTATTCCCGACAGCAGCATTTTCACCTTGCCGTACTTCTGCGCGAGATAATCACGGTAAACGCTGCCCTTAAAATCTGCGATCGCAATATCATCGGGATCGGAAAAGGCGGGCGGATTTGAGAAGCGCCAAAGCAGTTCACCGTTTTCCTCAAGTTTTGCCGTGACCTCGCTGCGCAGCGTATGAAGCTGACTGAGCATATCTCCGATATTGTCAAAAACATCGGTTATTACTTCCGTCTGATTTTCGCAGAAGTCTCTGGTGATATTCTTTCTTCCCGCAAACGGATGGGGAGTTTTTGCAAGAGCGCCGATCTGGTCAACTCTCAGAGACTCCATCTCAAGCCCGAATTCTCCTTTGGCTGTAAGCTCGTTATAGCAGCGGACAGTGTCCGCTGACAGGCTCCGCTCATGTTTATCGCAAACGTAAGATATTGCCGCATATCCGGTTTGTCCTTCCTCGTGAACACCATTCGTACTCATACTGTCACCCCCCTCTTTTTTTAAAACACTGATTACATACCTATTTAGTAGGTATAGTTATAATACACCTATTTAGTAGGTTTGTCAATAGCTTTTTTCATTAATCAAGGCATCTGTGGGAAATTCTTTGCATATCGTCAGTGTAAAATGATAGTGGGCAGCCGCTCCCGAGGAGTGAAAGTATCGATCCGCAATACCAGACAGCGGAATTGCCGGCGGCAAAGTCTGCCGCCGGCAGAATGTACCCCGTGTTGGCGCTCAAAAGAATTGAAATATCGGGCGGGATGTTGTATAATTTTAGGGAGCCACTGATTAAATCACGTCCTTCGGACTGAGCACTCGCTTTAATCAGTGGCTCCTTAGAAAAGGCGGTTGATGATAATGAAAATACAAAGCGTGATCTTCGATCTGGACGGGCTTATACTTGATACAGAGAAGCTGTATCAGAGATTCTGGAGAGAGGCGTCGAGTGAATGCGGCTATGAGATGAGCCGTGACACAGCGCTTGCCCTTCGCAGTCTTGACAAAACTCTCGCAAAAAAACTCCTGAGCGATACCTTCGGCAGCGGTTACGACTATGAGCTTGTAAAGCAGACGCGGATCCGCCTTATGAACGCTTATGTAGATGAACACGGGATACAGCCGAAGAAGGGTGTGCGCGAGCTGACGGACTATCTCAAAGCGCACGGGATAAGATCAGCGATAGCGACCGCTACCAATTTCCCTCGCACGAACGATTACCTGACGCGCGCAGGAGTGAGAGACTGCTTCGAGACTATCGTCTGCGCCTGCGATCTGCCCCACGGCAAGCCGTACCCCGACGTGTATATCTATGCTTGCGAAAAGCTCGGAGTATCTCCGCAAAACAGCATAGCTCTCGAGGACTCCCCGAACGGCGTAAAGTCGGCGCATTCTGCGGGCTGCAATGTTATATGCATACCCGACGGCGGCGCTGTCGAAAAGGAAGTGCTCCCGCTGATAAAAGGCAGCGCCGGGAGCCTGCTCGATGTTATCGGGATCTTAGACGGTCTGCTCCGAGAGTAAAAAAAACACCCCGCATTTGCGGGGCGGCAGTTAAGGAGACATTGATTAAAATATCTCCTGATCGAGAGATCGAAAATAATCCGTATCAAAAAATTCTGTAATGGTTATCCCGAAACCGTCACAGAGTTTTTTTATTTTATATTCATCTTCAGTAAGTCTGATTCGGATAGAATACTTTTCATCGGCATCTTCCATAAATAATCTCCAAAAAATAAAGTTTTTTTAAATAAATAGTTGACTTTGATTCAATTGTATGGTATTATTGTATCTACTAAGAATAATATTATTACTGATTATCAAATAATATTCGTTTTGTCTTCATTTTTTAATTATGGAAGGATGATATACTTGAAAAAGGCGTTATTGTGTATTACGATTTGTGGTTTAATTACTCTTTGTGGGTGTGCAGATGCGGCTGTCATTTCAGATGATGTCAATAGTGCTGTGATAGAAAGCGATGCAATTGAAAGTAATGTCACAAGCGAAAGTGATACTGTAAATGAAGAGAATAGCGTACCTGACGAAAGTGAGACGGTATCAGTAGATAGTAGTGAATTAGATGAGGAAGAGACATACTTTATTGACTATGGAGACGCTGAATCCTTTGAAAAGGATTTGAATGATGGGAAGAATCTTGAAGGGAAGGTAGTTCAGTTTTTAGCAAAAGAAATTCACCCAAATTCAAAATTGGGATATAATGTTTGGGCAGGAGAGCATTTGAATTTTGTTTCTTCACGGAATCCGGATATCAATCAAGATGATATCGTTACGGTAAAAACTACAACTATAGAAAGCGTTCTTGGTTCGTGGATAATAAGATATGAAAAGATAGATAATGCGGAAGTGAAGGAAACTACGATATTCTCTTCAGATTTAGATGGAGAGGATAAGGGTGATACCATATCTGAAGTAACTGAATCGGAAAAAGATTCCAAGGAATCAAAAAATGATTCAAAGGTTGAATCAAAAGCGGCAGAAAAGGAAGAATATGAGAAAAATTCTTATTTCGATATTGTCGAAGAATCAACTATAACTAATTCAATCGGTACGACCATTGTAATCAATAAAGTTAAAGCAAAAAAAGACGGAACGGTAGACGCGACATTTATAGTAACTGATTCAAATGATAATGTTATCGGAAAATCTTCTGATAGTATTGTTCTAACGAAAGGCGAATATAATTATTTTGAATTCCATTTCGATGCAGATATAACCAATGCGAGAATCACTAAAAATTTGAGCATAAATAAGGATTCTTTTATGGTTGGAGATCGAAAGGCTGTCGAAATGGTTAGTTACAATCAGAGCGAAGATGACCTTTATGTTACATTTAAACAGGTATCGGATGATTTAGGAACTTTTGCAAAGTTTAAACTAATGCTATATAAAGGCGATCAATTAGTGAGTACCGAAAACGGGTATTTTAGTGTTTATGCGAAAAATTTAAATGGAAAAGATTCAACTGATGTTGCTTCCCTATGGGTTTATGGAGATGATTTTGATAGAGTAGAATACATATTTGAACCATAATCTATTTATAACTTAATAAAACCGCCTATGCAGAATTATCCTCTGCATAGGCGCAATCTTTTTGTTGTGATATATTAAATGCGGCAGTGATCTTCGGATATCTCAAATCTTCAGCGGAGCTGCCTGCAGGCGCCCGCCTGCCGCCTATGCAGAATTTTCCTCTGCATAGGCGTATTTTTAGCGAAAAAATCAAAAATAATCAAATTGGTTTGCTCCCTCTTGATTATTAAACGCTCGTGTAATATAATTTATTTATCCTTTTTTATAACGGAGGCAGTGTTTATGCAGGAAAAAGACGAACTTATACTTATCCTCGATTTTTGCGGACAGTATAACCAGCTTATCGCCCGCAGAGTGCGCGAGTGCAACGTTTACTGCGAGATCGTTCGCTACGATATATCGGCGGAAGAGATCAGACAGCGCGGCGCAAAGGGCGTTATTTTTACGGGAGGTCCCGCGAGCGTTTACGCAGAAGGTGCGCCGAAGTGCGACCCTGCGATCTTTGAGCTTGGTATCCCTGTGCTCGGTATCTGCTACGGTATGCAGATCATGACACATACTCTCGGCGGCGAGGTGCTCAGAGCCGATAAGCGCGAGTACGGCGAAACAGAAGTCGAGCTAGAAAGCTCTGTGCTTTTTGACGGCTTCGGCGAGAGCAATATCTGCCTGATGTCCCATACAGACTACGTCGGCTCTCTCCCCGAGGGCTTCCGCACGATCGCAAGAACGCCTTCCTGTCCGAACGCTGCTATCGAGAACAGCGAGAAGAATTTCTACGGCATACAGTTTCACGCCGAGGTCAACAACACAGTCAACGGCACAAAGATCATCGACAATTTCGTAAAGAAGGTATGCGGCTGTTCGGGCCTTTGGAAGATGTCTTCCTTTGCCCGCGAGACCGTCAAGGCTCTCAGAGAGAAGATCGGCAGCGGCAAGGCTCTCTGCGCGCTGTCGGGCGGTGTTGACTCCTCGGTCGCAGCCGCACTTCTCAACGAGGCTATCGGCGAGAACCTCACCTGCATTTTCGTAGATCACGGACTTCTCCGCAAAAACGAAGGCGACGAGGTCGAAGAGGTATTTGGCAAGCGCTTTAAGTCAAAGTTTATCAGAGTTGACGCCGAGGAGCGTTTCCTCAGCAAGCTTGCAGGTGTCGAAGAACCCGAGCGCAAGCGCAAGATAATCGGCGAGGAGTTTATCAAGGTGTTCGAGGAGGAAGCAAAGAAGATCGGCGCAGTCGATTTCCTCGTTCAGGGTACGATCTACCCCGATGTCGTCGAGAGCGGCAAGGGCATCGGCGCTACCATAAAGAGTCACCACAATGTCGGCGGACTTCCCGACTACGTTGACTTTAAAGAGATAGTTGAACCTCTGCGTGATCTCTTCAAGGATGAGGTGCGTGCGGTCGGCAGAGAGCTCGGTATCCCCGACAAGCTCGTTGACCGTCAGCCTTTCCCGGGTCCCGGTCTTGCGATCAGAGTCATCGGCGATATCACGAAGGAGAAGCTCGACATTCTCCGTGACGCCGACTATATCTTCCGCGAGGAAATGGAGCGGGACGGCATCGACAAGCAGGCTAATCAGTACTTCGCAGCGCTGACGAATGTCAAGAGCGTCGGCGTTATGGGCGACTACCGCACATACGATTACATGATAGCGCTCCGCTCCGTCACGACAGTAGATTTTATGACAGCGACCTTCACACGCGTTCCCTATGAAACGCTCGAGCGAGCTTCCTC
>ONIC01000121.1 GCA_900317815.1 uncultured Eubacteriales bacterium
CGAAAAAGCCGCAGGAATACTGACGTATTTCAAGGTTTTTGAGTTCAATTTGACCGAAATATGCAAGCAAGTTTGGTGCTCAGTCCGTAGGACGTGATTTATTCAGTGGCTCCCTTGTAAGGTGATGAAAAAAAGGAAGGAAGAAAGCTTATGACAAAGCGAACGACCAACGTGCTCAAGGGCGCTGCAGGCGGCGCGGCTGTCGGTCTTATGATGGGCTACCTCGGCAAAAACGCCGTCGGCAGCAAAAAGGACATCAAGAAAAAGGCGGGCAAGGCGATGGAATCGCTCAGCGACGTGATGGATACTGTTGCGTATATGTTTAAATGATCCGAATATAAAACAAAAGCGGGGGCGGTAAAAACTTCTCCCGCTTTTGAATATTATTCATAAACCCGCAAAGAATATGTACGTACCTGATTTTACAAAAAACAAACGAAAGGCTTGATTGAATGATCTGTAAGAATTGCAGTGCGTACAACGATTCTCGTGCGAATTTCTGTTCTCAGTGCGGCGGCGAGCTTTACGAGAGCACGCTCGTGACCTCGCCGCTTGTTGACAGAGTCACGCCCGCCTACGCTCCGACAGCGGGGATCCGCGCATTTTCGGGTATCGGAAACGGATATCTTCAGAGCGCCGCCATTCGAATGACAAACGACATCACGGGTCAGCCCCGATCCGATACGTACCACTCATACAAAACACAGGCCAAAGCCCGCCCGCGCTCGGACGGTGCGTGGATATGTCCCGACTGCGGAGAACTCAACGGTCATGAGAAGCTCTACTGTACAGGCTGCGGACGATACAGATAAAGGGTGGAGTTAAGGAACCATTGATTAATAAACAAACAGCGGGCAGAGCGGGATCGTTTCCCACCCTGCCCGTTTTATCGGTAAATATTTTATATGGATCAGTCAAAGAACTTCTCGTGGATAGCCTTTACTGCGTTGTCGGCGTCTGCCTCGTCGATGAGGACAGAAACCTTAATCTCGGAAGTGGAGATCATCTGGATGTTGATCTGAGCATCGTAGAGTGCCTCGAACATCTTTGTAGCAACGCCTGCGTGGCTCTCCATACCTGCGCCGACGATCGAGATCTTTGCAACGTTCGTATCAGCCTTAACAGACTTAACGCCGAGCGGAATGAGGTAATCAGTAAGGATCTTCTCTACGTCTTCTGCGCTGTCCTTCGCTACTGTAAAGGTGATATCCTTTGTGCCGTCTCTGCCGACGGACTGGAGAATGATATCTACGTTGATGTTCGCTGCGGAAACCTTCGAGAACACCTTGAACGCAAGACCCGGTCTGTCGGGAAGACCGATGATCGAAACTCTTGCTACTTCTTTATCCTTAGCGACGCCGCTGATTAACATTTTCTCCACTTTAGTTGCCTCCTTAACGATCGTACCCGGCTCTCTCTCTAAGCTGGAAAGTACCTCTAATTCAATATTGTATTTTTTAGCCATTTCAACGGAGCGGTTGTTGAGGACCTGTGCTCCGAGCGTTGCAAGCTCAAGCATCTCGTCATAAGAGATCTCCTGGAGCTTCTTCGCATTCTCGACCTTTCTCGGGTCTGCTGTGTAAACGCCCTTAACGTCAGTGTAGATCTGACAAAGGTCTGCGTGCATTGCAGCTGCGATAGCTACGGCGCTTGTGTCGGAGCCGCCTCTTCCGAGCGTTGTTACATCGTCATACTTGTTGAGACCCTGGAAGCCTGCAACTACGACGATGTTTCTCTTGTCGAGCTCCTTGCGGATCCTGTCGGGATCTACTCTCTTGATCCTTGCCTTTGTGTAGGACGAGGAGGTCTGGAAACCTGCCTGCCAGCCGAGAAGCGATACAACGGGGAACCCGAGCTTCTCGATAGCCATTGCAAGAAGCGAGATCGAGATCTGCTCGCCCGAAGCGAGAAGCATATCCATCTCACGCTTGGAAGCGTGGGGGTTGATCTCGTTAGCTTTTTCAATGAGATCGTCGGTCGTGTCGCCCTGAGCGGAAACTACAACGACAACGTCGTTGCCCTGCTTGTAGGTGTCGGTGACAATGCTTGCTACGTTGAAAACTCTCTCTGCGTTAGCAACAGAACTGCCTCCGAATTTCTGAACTATTAAGCCCATTTTCAAAACTCCTTTTTAACCGACCGGATTTCCGACCGGAAGAATTAACTTGTTCTTATCGAGTTATTCGAGAACGATCCTTGCGCCCTTGCCGTCAGCCTTGAGAGTCGTAAATCTCCAGCCCTCAATGCCGCGCGCCTCAAGATGAGGGATCGCAAACTTATTGAACTGATCCTCGAGCGTGTCGTCGATTATAGCGATGATCGACGGTCCTGCCCCCGAGATGTAGGTGCCGTAAGAGCCTAACTCGTAGCTCATACGAAAAACAGTATCTATACCGCTGATAAACTTTTTTCTGTACGGCTGGTGCAGACTGTCCTGAACTGCGACCCTGAGATTTTCAAGGCTGCCGGAGAACAGCGCCGCCGTCATAAGCGATGAACGTGACAGATTGTAAACGGCGTCATCGCGCGAATACTGATCGGGAAGCGCCTTCCTTGCGACCTCCGTTTTAAGCTCGAACGGCGGGATAAACACGCCGAATCGTATATGCTCGGCAACGGGAACACTGACGCTGTAGACCCTGCCGTTTTCCATTGCGGCAGTTACAAGTCCTCCGAGCAGAGCAGGAGTCGTGTTGTCGGGGTGTCCCTCGATCTTACACGCAAGATTGACAAGATCCTGAACGGAAAGCGGCGAGCCCAGAAAGCGGTTTGCGCCGATAAGTCCTGCGGCGATACACGCCGAAGAGCTGCCGAGCCCCCTTGTCATCGGAATGTTGTTTTCCTGAACTATGCGAAGTCCGGGGAGCGTCTTTCCGCACTCGTCATAAAGACGCTGCGCCGACCAGTAGATAAGGTTCGACTCGTCGCACGGGACTTCGATCTCGTCCTTCGAGGAGATGTTTATAACATCGTCCTCTTCCATCCATACATAATTATACAAATCGAGCGCAATACCGAGGGAGTCAAAACCCGAGCCGATGTTGGCGCTCGTTGCGGGTATCTGAATCTTTATCATAACTCAGATCTTCGCTATTCTGATAGTTGACTGGACTTCGGCATACTTTGCAAACTCAGCGCACTTTGCCGTAAAGTCGGAGTAGGAAAGCTCGCCTGTTATAAATGCTGCCTCACGGGCATCCGCACCGGGTCTTGTGATCTTTTCACACTCGCCGAAGATCTCGTTTGCCTTTGCAAGAGCCGCATCTGTATCGTCAGCCTCTGCAAGAACATACATCGCATTGACATAACCCTCATAAGGCAGAACGTTCTCGCCGCTGCCGTCCTTCCACATGATGTTCCTGCGCTCATCCTTGTGGAGCACGCAGTCCATAACATCTGCTACAACAGCGCTTGCCGTGGGCAGCTTGCCTGCGCCTCTGCCGTAGAAGCCGATCGTACCCGAGGAATCACCGCGCACAAGAAGCTCGTTGTATACGCCGTCAACGTTTGAAAGCTGGCAGTCACTCGATACGAACATCGGAGCCGTGATGATCTCCTGCTTGTCGCCGTTCTTTCTTGCTGACGCAATAAGCTTTACGGCGCCGCCCCACGCTCTTGCGTACTCAACGTCCTTGAGAGACACCTTTGTGATACCCTCTGTGTGAACGCTCTCGGGATAAACGTGAGTGCCGTAAACGAGCGATGCAAGAATGCAGATCTTGCGGCAGGCATCGTGACCTTCGATGTCGGCTGCGGGATTTCTCTCGGCGTAGCCCTTATCCTGAGCAAGCTTGAGCGCATCCTCAAAAGACATATTGTCATTAATCATCTTATTCAGGATGAAGTTTGTCGTTCCGTTGAGAATACCGTTGATCTTCTCGATATCATTTGCGGCAAGACACTGATGAAGCGGTCTGATGATCGGGATCGCTCCGCCGACGCTTGCCTCAAAGAGAAAGTTTACGTTTTTCTCCTCGGCGATCGCAAGAAGCTCCGCGCCCTTTGCGGCAACAAGCTCCTTGTTCGACGTAACGACGCTCTTTCCGCTCTCAAGGCACTGCTTTACAAAATCATAAGCGGGTTTGAGACCGCCCATAACTTCCACTACAACGGAGATCTCATCATCGGAAACGATCTCGTTGAAATCCTTGGTGAAACGGTCTGCGATAGGACTGTCGGGGAACTCACGAAGGTCGAGCACCTTCTTGATGTATATCTCCTCTTTTACCTTTTTCGCTATCGACTCTGTGTGGTTGAGCAGGATCTCGGTCACGCCGCTTCCGACAACGCCATGACCCATTACAGCTATTTGTATCATGTTGATTATGCCCCTAACTATATTATCTGATTCGCAAAATTAGATCATTCGGCACATCATAGTTTTACATTGCTAAAGCGTTGATAAAACAGTGCGCCTTTTTTCTAATTAATCGTTTTTATTCTACCACAAACCTTTTAAAATTACAAATAAATATTACAAATTAATCGCCCGCTCGCACAATTTCGATATTTTTTTCACAATATCGTGCCAAGCGGATAAAATTTTTGTATTATTTTAAGGTGAACCTATCTGGTAAGTGTAAATTTTTAGCGGGCAGCCGCTCTTGCGGAGTGAAAGTATCGATATGCAATACCTGACAGCGGAATTGCCTGCGGACG
>ONIC01000122.1 GCA_900317815.1 uncultured Eubacteriales bacterium
AAGGAAGAAAAAATCAGATGTGCGGAGACAACTTTCGTCTAAAATAAAGTCGGGCGGAATTGTCAGCGGATACTATCCGCAGTAATATTGACGTATTTCAAGGCTTTTGAGAGCAATTTGACAAAAAGATGCAAACAAGTTTGGTGCTCAGTCCGTAGAATGTGATTTATTCAGTGGTTCCTTATAAATGCAAAGATCCTGAGCAGTATGCACATAATAACTGCATCACATACAGCTATAATGCCCATATATCCCCCTATGCTGCCAAATACCGACACAAATCCGAAAAACTTTGCGAAATACAGAAATGCAAGTGTGAAGCCGACAGACGAAACGGCAAGCACCGCTGCTGTGGGAAAGCTCATAGGACGATATATATATATTACAAGGATAAGCCCCGTTACTGCGAGCGCAAGCGTACAAAGCGTCGAGACTGCTGCGTCCGGAAGACCGCGTTCATTCGCAATCGCAACGATATTGACTGTCATTATTATATTTGTAAGCGCACACGGGAGCGCACTGCGGAGTATATGTCCGATAAAGCTTCCCGATATCGGCTTGTCATTCTGACGAAGCGAGAGAAAAAACGACGGAAGACCGATCGTCAGAGTACTGATAAGCGTCATCTGTATCGGCTCAAACGGGTATTCAAAATTTACGAGAATGAATACCACCGCCATAAAGAAAGAAAAGATAGTCTTCGAGAGAAAGAGCGAGGAGCTGTTTTGAAGATTATTGACAGAGCGTCTTCCCTCGCGTATAACTGCGCGCAGACTTGAAAAATCGGAGTCGAGCAGCACAAGCTGAGATACGTTTCGCGCAGCAGACGCAGCACACGCAGGTGCGATCGAGCAATCGCTCTCCTTCAGGGCAAGCACGTCGTTTACGCCGTCGCCTACCATTGCGGTCTTGTGACCATTTTTTTGCAGCGCAGAAATAATGATACGCTTCTGTTCGGGGAGTGCTCTTCCGAAAACAGAATAATTCTCTGCAGCAGCGGCAGTTTCTTCATCATTCATTGTCGAAAGATCGGCACATTTCAAGCCGGTGCCGAGAACACCTGAACAGAGCCTTTCTACCGTCGCGGGAGAATCGCCCGAGATCACCTTAATATCCACGCCCTGTTCCTTGAAATATTCGAAAGATTCTTTGACACCGCTGCGAAGTTCTTCGGTAAGCAAGATAAAGCCTGCAAGAGTGACTTCCTCAGGCAGCGAAAAGCCGTCGATCGGCTGATTGGAAACAGCCACCGCAAGGACACGATATTTCGTAATGTCACCGACACCGAGCGTTGTCATATCAAGCCCGGTTCCGAATATGATATCGGGAGAGCCTATGATAACGGTAAGCTTTTCGAAGGTGACCGCAGCCCATTTTCTGCCGCTTGAAAAAGGACAGAACGATATAGCCTTTCCGAGATCGCTGCCGCATTGCGTGAACGCTTTTTTAACAGCCGAGATAGTCTTGTTGTCATCGCAGGTTGCAAAAGCATATGCGGCGATCAGACCTTCAAGCTCCTCTCGTCGGAATCCGTTTGCCGGAACAGCTTTTTCGACCGTCATCTCACCCGTTGTGATCGTACCTGTTTTATCTATACAGATAACGTCCGTCCTTGCGAGAGCTTCAAGCGAGTAGAGATCCTGCGACAGAACATTTTTCTTCGACAGCCGCACGATCCCGAGGACAAACACCGCAGACGTCAGCAGGACAAGTCCCTCGGGGATCATTCCTATCAGCGCTGCGGCTGTGCTTTCGACCGATTCCTTTATTGTCGAATCAGCCCGGGAAAGCTGATTGAAGAAAAGCAGCGCACCGAGCGGAAGAATGAGCGCTGTGATGACCGTAATTATACGATTTATTACACGGACAAATTCCGAATTGGTCTTTTTGACATACCTGATACGGTCAAGAACGGAATCGGCGTAATTCTCGCTGCCTACAGTGATAATTCTGCACAATGCTTTGCCGCCAATGATAAAGCTGCCTGACAGAAGCGTATCGCCCTCTTTTTTTATAACAGGCTCAGACTCTCCCGTGACGAGCGACTCATTCATTTCACAAAGTCCCGATATTATCTCGCAGTCGTTTGTGACCTGACTGCCGACAGACAGCTCGATTACATCTCCGAGCACAAGCTCTTCGTACAGTGCTTCTCTCCGCTTCCCCGAGCGTATGAGCGAAACGGTCGGCTGCTCCACGATCGACAGCTTGTCTATCGTTTTCTTCGAGCGTATCTCCTGAACTATCCCAACAAATGTATTCAGGATAACGGCGAGCATAAACAGGCAGTTCTTTACCGAGCCGACATAGATCAGAGCGGCGGCGATAAGGGCATTTACAAGGTTGAATACCGAGAAAATATTGTCAAAGATAATGTGACTGTATGATTTCGTCGCAGGTCTTTGCGGCGTGTTGCAAAGCCCCTGAAATCTCAGTTCCTCCGCTTCCTCGTCGGAAAGCCCCTGCTGCGAACCGATAGGCTGCATAACAAAACTTACATCTCGCTTTCATTGAAATAAAAAAATGATACACGCCTTCTTTTTCCGCTCTTCTTTCCATTATAATTATGTCACTTCGCCGTGTTATTATAAGGAAAAGGGTAAAAATAAATACACGGGAGCGCAGATTTTCGAGGAGGAAAAACACGGTAAAGGAGGCTTTGATTTGAAACGGGCTGTTAAGTGTTCAGCGGCAGTACTGTCTGTGATATGCGCGGGATTATTGATATTCTGCGCAGTGCTTGAGAGATCGCTGCCCGATGAAATAACAGCATATAAAAATGAAAAAATAGTATTTGAAGATCTTTCTTTCAATAATTATAACACAGTTTATGTAAACAAGCAAACTAAATTATCAAGCACCTGTGCGGCAAACACAGGCATCTCTGCTGTCCCGGACATCACTTCGGGCGAGATCGACCTGTTCAATATGATCCCTGTGAAATCGGTGACTGTTCACGAGACGGATCGAAGATACGTTATTCCCTGCGGCACTCTGTTTGGTATCAAATTCTACGCAAAAGGCGCCGCTGTGATACGCTGCTGTGACATTGACGGAGGTTCAGGATCGGTAAATCCCGGAAAAGAGTGCGGACTTCATCAGGGAGACACGATATGCGCTATTGACGGCTTCGAGATAGCAAGCTACAGGGACGTAGAACGTCTGACGGCTCAAAGCGGCGGAGAAGAGTTAACCCTTCGCTGTATCCGGGAAGGGAAAGAATTTGAGACCGTAATAAAGCCTGTACTGACTCAGAGCGGATATCGGTTGGGTCTATGGATAAGGGACAGCGCCGCAGGACTTGGCACCATGACCTTCTACGACCCGGAGAGCGGACGATTCGCCTCGCTCGGTCACGGTATCTGCGACAATGACACAGGTGAGCTTCTGTGCCTTGACCGTGCAGAGATCACAAAAGTCGAGATCGCAAGCATCACAAAAGGCAGCGAGGGTATCACCGGCAGCATCAACGGATACTTCAGCGAAGATCCGCCCATGGGCAGCGCCAAACTCAACAGCGAATGCGGACTTTACGGAACGCTTTCGGATATTCCGAACGGTTCCGCTCCGATTGAGATAGCGGGGATCCATGAGGTCAGGACAGGCGGCGCACAGATACTCTGCACACTTGACGACGGCGCGCCCGAGCTTTACGACATTGAGATCGTAAAAGTAGATTATGACGAAAACAACAAAACAAAAAACCTGCAGATAGTCGCTTCAGATCCCCGCCTTCGTGAAAAAACAGGCGGTATAGTACAGGGAATGAGCGGCAGCCCAATATTACAAAACGGTAAACTCGCAGGCGCAGTAACTCATGTCCTCGTTACAAATTCCGCCAAAGGATACGGCATTTTTGCTCAGAATATGTTTGATGAACTTGAGAAATCAGAGATTTAAAAGTCAAATAATTACAGTTTTGTAACTCCAATTTGCTAAATTATAACCTTTTAACTATTGCTATTTTTACCAATTTATGGTAAAATATGTACAACAAACCAATTATTACCAAATTTGGAGGAACAAGACATGGAAAATCAGATCAGGATGTTAATGACCGAGGATAAGACATCATTCACGCCCGAAGACCTCGCTTTTTTCGAGTCTCAGGGCATCGAGGTGATGTTTTGCGCCAAGGACGGCAACGTTGCTATTGAGGAGATCAAGCGTCTCTCTCCGCAGATCGTGCTCGTTGATATGTTTATGACGAGGACGGACGCAATCGGTGTTATCAAGGCTTTCAGCTCACAGGAGGACAAGCCGCTGTTTATGGTCGCATCGAGCTTTGACAGCGATGTTCTTCAGCGTGAAGTCATGAGCGTCGGAGGCTCGTACTTTGTGCTGAAGCCGTACAGCGCACAGAGCCTTGCGTCAAGCGTCTCGCAGCTTTGCCGTACAAGGAGAAGCTCCGCCCGATCGATAATCGGCGGATTTTCTGACGGCAGCGACTCGATGGAGATCAGGATCACCGAGATCCTTCATCAGATCGGTGTTCCTGCGCACATCAAAGGCTACCACTATTTGCGTGACTCGATAATGATGTGTGTTGACACTCCCGAGATCATCAATGCCGTGACGAAGAAGCTCTACCCCTCTGTCGCCAGGAAGTATGATACAACGCCCTCAAGAGTTGAACGTGCTATCCGCCACGCGATCGAGGTCGCATGGGACCGCGGTGACGTTGACATCCTCAACTCCTATTTCGGCTACACGATCCACAACGGCAGAGGCAAGCCGACCAACAGCGAATTCATCGCGATGATCTCCGATAAGCTCCGACTCAGGATCAAAAACGCATCCTGAGAGAGCGCATAAGACAAAATCATCCCCGAAGTGACCTGACGACCGCTTCGGGGATATTTGTCATAATTCACCGCAGGGCAATCTTTATTCCGACTACGCCGAATTCTTCCTGCATTTCTTTCGGATAGTACGCATCCATATCATCGGGAGAAGCCGAAGCTATATCCTTTTCCGTATAGCCGCATTCCGACAGCGGCAGCTCTTTATAGAGCGCTTCGAAGGATTCAAATACCGACAGCTCAAGTATCTCCGCTTCGACAGTTTCTCCGCTTTCGGTATTCGTAAATACGATAGTATCTCCTATCCCGAGCCGTTTTCTTTTTTCATCGAACAGACGCAGCTCGATAGTCTTTTTGCCGGATCTTATCAGTTCAAACGGTGACGGCTGCAGCCTCATTGAATGTGTCATACTTACATTTCCCTTCAGACCTGCAACTTACAAAACGACTTACTTACGCTCCCACTTATTGCACAGCTCATTGATCTGGTCGGCGAATTTTGCTATATCCTTGTTCGCGCAGCCGCGGTTCTGGTCGATGACCTCCATAAGGCGCTTTCCCGCCATGACAAGACGGTCGAAGACTGCCTTTGCGCGCTTGTTCGGACGCTGCTTGAGCTTGACTGTGTTTCCGAAATCGAGACACTTAAAGTCGATCAGATCATACTGCGCTCCGTTGTAGGGAGCTGTTGCCGGAGTAGATAAGCGGTGAACGATCGTCTGAGCGAACTCGTCGCACACTGTATCGTTTCCGTGATTTACGAATACCATCTCGGGACGATTTTTCAGCGCTTCGAGCCAATCGAGCAGCATATTCATATCTGCGTGACCCGATATTCCGTCCATCTTTGCAATCTCTGCGTTTACGGCTATCTCCTCTCCGAAGAGCCTGACTGTGCGCGCGCCCTCAAGCAGCGCTCTGCCGAGCGTACCCTCCGCCTGATAGCCTACGAAAAGTATCGTTGATTCCTCACGCCAGAGGTTGTGCTTCAGATGATGTCTGATCCTGCCCGCTTCGCACATACCGCTTGCGGAGAGTATCACCTTTGGCGTCGGATCGGCATTTATCGCAACAGATTCTTCCGTCGTCACGGACAGATTGAGATTAGGGAACTTTATAGGGTCTATTCCGCTGTTTATAAGCGCTTTTGTCTTATCATCACAGTATTCAAGCATATCCTCGCCGTAGATCTCCGTAGCCTCGACAGCAAGCGGACTGTCTACCCACACAGGAAAGTTTCCGAATTTACTCAGAAGTCCTTGCTCCTTGATTTCACGGATCAAATAAAGCATCTCCTGAGTCCTTCCGATCGCAAACGAGGGGATTATCACGTTGCCGCCTCGCTCGAACGTGCGGTAGATAATACTCGTCAGCTGGCTTGCATAATCGGTGCGCGCGCCGTGGAGCCTGTTGCCGTATGTGGACTCAATCACAACGTAATCGGCATACTCGGGTTTTTGGGGATCTTTTATCAGCGGGCGGTCCAGGTTTCCGACATCGCCCGAAAAGAGCAGCACACGCTTTTCAGCGCCCTCGGTTATCGTGATCTCTATAGAAGAAGATCCGAGGAGATGACCCGCGTCAATGAACTTTACCGAAATATCGCTTGTTATCGGGATCTGAACGTCGTATTTGCAGGGCTTGAACTGCTTCATACAATTCATAGCGTCCGCAGCAGTATACATCGGTGTATATTCGATCCCGCCCGAGCGCTTCGACTTTCTGTTCTTCCACTCGGCCTCCATCTCCTGTATATGAGCGGAGTCAACGAGCATTATGGAGCAAAGCTTCATCGTTGCGTCTGTCGAGTATATCTTTCCGTCGAACCCGCCCGAACAAAGAAGCGGGAGCTTTCCTGAATGGTCTATGTGCGCATGCGTCAGGAGAACGAAATCTATCCCTGCCGGCGAGACAGGCATCTCGCAGTTTTCATAAATGTCTACGCCCTGCTCCATTCCGCAGTCAACAAGGAACCTCGTATCCCCTGTTTCAACGAGCGTACACGAGCCTGTCACCTCGTGAGCTGCACCCAAAAATTTGATTTTCATAATGTCACTTCCCTATGTAGTGTATATGGTGTGGAAACGGATCTGTAACGTTATGGAGACACTGATTAAAGCGAGTGCTCATATTGCGCTGTCAGATTTTCAGGCAAATTGTTTAAAAAAACCGAATAAATACTGACGTATTTCAAGAATTTGACAAAAAGATGCCGGCAAGATGAGTGCACCACAGGCACTTCCTTCGGTCGCTCAGTCCGAAGGAAGTGATTTAATC
>ONIC01000022.1 GCA_900317815.1 uncultured Eubacteriales bacterium
CCTTGTGAAAGTATTCCTCCGCCATAGTAATAATTCACCCACATTCCAAATCTATTTTCGGTAAAGTAAGTGCCGCGACCCTGCGAAATTACAGAAGTTCCCTTCTCATCCGTGATATTAAAGCTTGCATTCTCTTCGACCGTGATGACAGTACCGCCTTCTCCGTAAATAGAGAATCCGTTCATGTCAAGAGATGCTGTCACGCCATTCGGAACAATAACTGTTTCTCGGTGGTCTTTTAGCAGGAGTATATCGCTGCCCGACGCAGTCGAAGCCGCTATAGCATCTACCGCCGCTTGAACACTGTCATACTCTGTTGCCCCGACAGAAGCTACTGCGTCGTTTGAATATACAAATGTATAGCAGCTGTATTTTGGCGTTTCACCGTTGGTCACCTTTTCAAGGTTGCTGGCCTCACCCGTAATATGGCTCAGGCGATTCTCGTCCAACCAATATGCACCCTGATCCGAATTCTCCATAGAAGATGCAGCGACCGCGTGAATGACAGACGGCTTGTAGTACACCGTATTGGCACTTTCACCGACATATACATCGTGTCCTCTGACACGAGAAAAATTGTCGTGCAGCTCGCCGCCATAAATATCTACAGCCTCTGTCTCGCCGCTTTCGCCTGTTTTTGCATTGTAGAAGTTTCTATAATAATAGCCGTTATCGTTCACAAAGATACCGCCGCCGTTATTAGCACTGTTTTGGATGATCTTTGCACCGTCATACAGTTCTATTCTCGACGCTGCGTCAACGTAAACTCCGCCGCCGTTGTTTCCTGCTGTGTTGCCGGATATCGTGATATTTGTCGATAGTTCAATCGCCTGTGCGGCATATGCAGGCCGCTGGGTGCTGCTGATATATTCTTCGCCGCCGATACGGGCTGCAAGCATACCTCCTCCGCAGTTTGTTGCTGTGTTGTTCGTGATACTGCCGCCTGTGAGATTTATCTTATACTTTTCAGATCGGCGTGTAATAAAATACAGACCACCGCCGTTATAGGCTGTGTTCTCTGTGATCGAACCGCCCATCAAGTGGAAATATTCATTGGCTCTGTCATCTAGATACACATAGACGGCACCGCCGTTGGACGATGCCGAATTGCCGCGCATGACGACATTCTCACGAATATCGACCATTGAGCGTTCAATGTAAACGGCACCGCCGTATGCCGATCTGTTGTTTTCCAGAGTAACATTTCCGCCGATGTCGACAGTACTGTAAAATGCAGATATTGCACCGCCGTCATTGTGGGCGTAGTTTCCGCTCATATAAACGTCACCGCTGATATCGGCAGTGGCGGACTGAACATCTATGGCCGCTCCGTAGTGATATGTTTCATTGTTTATAAACCTGCCGCCGGTGATAATGGCTGTACCTCCGGAAACATAAAGCCCTCCACCCGAACTGTATATCTCGGTGTCTTTATTTTCCGAGAATTCGCCGCCAGTCATAGTCAGTATACAGTTGGCAAGGTAAAAACCTATTCCTCTGTGCCAATCGTTATTCTGGGGTATCTTAACAGTATTTCTCGATACTGTCATGCCTTCATGAATACTGACCTCGCAGTTTGTGTCAAAGTATGCGCCGCCGCCAAATCTCGCGTTTGTGTTGTGAGTGAAATCACCCGAGTTAAGCGTTACAATAGTGCGTACCCCGAAGAAAGCGCCCGCTCCGTATCGGTTGAGTACATCAGCAGTAAGGCTGTTTTCACTTACAGACGAGTTGTCCATCGTAAATGTCGAGCGATTGCTGTCCGTCTGACCGCCTTCCATATAAAAACCGCCGCCGTATGTACTTGCACTGTTGCCCGAAATCTCGGTATTGTTCAGAACGATGTCGGTCTTTGCATAAGCATAAAATGCACCACCGCGGTTTTCCGAGATATTCCCGTTGAGCTGAGAATCGTTCAGCGCAATAGTGTGACGATTTGATACGACCTCGTTCCTGAAGAACACGCCGCCGCCGCTGTCTGCAGCGGTATTGTTATTGATCTGCGAATCATTGAGTGTAAGCGAGGAACCCGTATAGGTTGACGCTGCATAGAAAAATATTCCTCCTCCCGCTCCTGTCTGCGCAACGTTATCCGAGACGGATGAGCCTTCCGAAAGCGTCAGATCAACAGTGTTTTTAAAATACATTCCGCCGCCCATGCCTGCGGTGTTTGAGTCGATATGACTGTTAGCAAGACTCAAATTAAGAGGGTATTCAACGTAGATACCACCGCCGTTGCCGGTAGCCGTGTTGCTGTTGAGAGTGAGACCGTCGTATGTAATGTCGGCAGATTCACCGACATTACAAGTTCTGTAATAATATATGCCGCCGCCATTTTCAGAGGTGCATTGTGAGAAAGCAGTATTAACTATATCAATGCTGTCAGCCTGATAAGCATATAATCCGCCGCCGTTAAGAGTACTGCTGCAATTTCTGAATTCGGAGTTACTGAGTTTCACCTGCGAGTTTTTTTCGGCTATAACGCCGGCTCCGTTCATAGACGCGTGATAATTGTCGATCACAACGTTCTCAACAATCATGATGCCGCCGCTTACTACATCCATAGCTCTGATATCGAGCGTTCCGTCGGATTCAAGACCACCCTCGGACAAGCCGTTTTTCAGTTTAAGTTTGCCGTAAACTATCACATTGCTCCTGTAAATGCTGTCGTTGATAGGCGACAACGTATGCCCGTTCAGATCGATAACTATATTCGTATCATCCGGGATAGTTATATTCTCCGCATAATCGTTGTCGAATACGATTTTGCCGCTGCCCGGCGAATCATCGGAAGCAGATGCAGCGATAGTATTAATTGTCTTTTGAATACTGTTATCGGAAATCGGATATACGGTAAGATCATCGCCCTCAAAATCGACAATTTCCGCGCTGGCAATATTGATAAAAAGATCAGCCATAAAAGGCAATACAGGATTAAACGCAAATAATAATGAAATCATAACTGCTGTCGCTTTAATTAATATATTCTTATAACCTTTTATATACATCGATTAACCTCCTCAACAGTGTGTTTAGCAAGGTAATTATATTCCTTATTAACTGTTTGATACATCGATAAATTCAACGATAGCGTTCTTGTCGTTAAATTTACTGATATTTATACAATCGTGATAAGCTATGCTATGATTCGTTGAATCTGTGCCGGTCTGCTTGTTTGTTTTTTTAAAGCGCGGTTGTCAATATACCACTTTTCATATAATCATATAAACATTCTGTTTTAGTTTAACACAAGTAATCAACAGATTCAACTAATTTTTTTGATTATTCATAATTATTTTACAGCATTCTGTTTAAATTTATTATTGATCTTAAATATATTATTCCAAAACCAAGCAGTTAGCAATGTTGTTGACTCCATACTCCGGCACCATACCTGTGCCGTATGTTGCGCCTTTTGCTGTCATAATAATTGACCTATAGAACAGGAAGCTTTATTCCCCGCTCTATAGGGTGTTAATCCATAATTCATTCTATTTCCGTTCGATCGGTTCTTAAAAAGGCCTGCTTTCCTGAAAGTACGCAGCTGCCTTTTGTTATGCTGCCTGAAAAGGTATAGTAGGATCTCTTTAATTCCAATCTACATACTCCACGTTACAAACCAAAAACGAGTCTCCCTGAAGGAAGACCCGTTAAATAAACACATATCAAATCATGTTTCCTTTTGATCAGCGGCTTTTGGGGAAATCATTTTTCCAGTGGCTCTATACGACCGTAAACAACAGCCTCAAGGAATTCCGCAAGCACACCTCTCCAGAATGAGTCACCGTGCATACCCCATTCATAGTAGTGAAGCGTTATCTTTTCGGCAGGGTAGCCTATATCCCGTAGCCTGTTAAACATCTGTGTAACATGAGGGTCTGTGTCGCCGCCCACTCCGCCGGTATATAGGTAAACGAACGGCTGATCCCCGCCAAAGTCCTTTGATCTAAGATAATTGCTCCAGCCTTCATCGTCATACATCCAGAATGAAGGCGAAAGCGCCCCCACCGTACCAAACTTATCCGGGTGTTCCATAGCAATATAGAACGCCTCCAAGCCGCTGAGCGAAAGACCGGTGATCGAGGTGTGGCGAGCGTCGTCATATACATTATAGTTTTCATGAATATACGGCACAAGCGTCTCGCTGATAAAATCCGAAAAATCACTGCCTAATCTTTCGTATTTAATCGATTCGGTGGTTTCCGCTCCGATATCCGGCACCATTTCGTTGTCGCGGTTAGACACTGTCATATCACCGAAGCAGTCCACCGCAACGATAATCGCCTTATACCCGGTTGTCGCCGTCATGCTCGCCGCCTGCACGGTAAGATTAAGACAGTCATCCGGAGTCTGCCCCAACTTTGCAAGATTCACCATCCACTGTGAATCAAGAGCGTAGATCACCGCGTACTTTTCGGCGGAGTTCGGGTCATAATCTTTAGGCGTCCAGATGTGAACAGTCTTAGTATAGCCGTTAAAGGGAAAATCGATGTGTTCAAATTTGGGATAATAGTTTATCTCCTCCCCTTCTGTGTATGGCAAAAATCCGAGATCGGAGTTATACCAGCCGCTTACACATTTATTGAACGCAAAGATACGTGAGCGTTTGCCGCCATAGGTAACATACGCCATGTTGTACTTCGCGGAATTGCCCTCACAGGAAAATGTAAAGGAGTCGCTGTCCTCACCGATCCTGTTCATCGGGATATCCTCGCTTTCCTCGCTGTCACTGTTAAAAAATGTCGCAACGACCGTGTCGTTTTTATCCTTATCTTTAAAGTATAGGATATGATGATCCTCGTCACTATCCCTTTGGAGCGTATCGCCGCAGGCAGTGAGCAGAGCAAGAATCGTAACAACTGCCAATATTAATGAAATAATCTTTTTCATGGTACTAGCCCCTTCTTAAAAATATACAAAACCGCATTGCCAAAAGAGTCTCATCTTCGTAAGACTCTTTGAAAGGTTATTAAATTATCAGCTTTAAACTCTGTGTATCTGCTCTTTTCGTACGAACCTGTTGATAAAGCGATAACACAGTACTTGACGCACTGTATAAACTAAGCTCCGGCAACACTTGCTGCGGTCAAGTAAACTACAAATCATCAACACAAATGATCTTCATGCTTTTCCCTACGTTTCAACTCTGCAAGTAGAATACAGATCTTTTCCGGTAGTACGGTTTCACCTTGTTTTTTGCCCTATTTTGCTCTATTCCCGTTTTACCAAAACAGCGCAAAAGTCTAGTTCAGTTCCACGACAACGGCTACCCGGGAGTATTTTACACTTATCACAGGAGGTATCAACACCGTTACGAAATATAATGCTACGTGATCCATGATCGTTTGCAGTGAAAAAGCGATTCCGGATCACGCTATAAAATTCTTAAAACCATATTAGTATTGACTGCTAAATCATGTATCACTTAATCAGTAATTAAATAGAACCCTTTTAGCTATCCTTTTTCCTGGTGAACAGAATAGCCGCAAAAGCCGCTCCCATTACGATCACAAGAAAAACCACTATGTGTGAAGTAACATCACCCGTTAAAATTCTACGCGTATTCTTGTTCTCGGAAGATGCTTTTGATTTTTTTCCTTGTGCTGAGCTGTTTGATTTTTTAGAGTCCGTTTTCTTCGACGAAACAGAACTGCTCGTTTTCTTAGATTCCGTTTTATTCGACTGAACGGAGCTGTTCGACTTCTTTGACTCCGTACCTTTCGACTTAACCGAGCTGTTCGATTTCTTTGAGTCAGTGTTTTCCGACTTAACGGAGCTGTTCGACTTCTTCGAGTCTGTATTTTCCGAATCAACGGCTTTTGAGGATCCATCGCTTCCCGAGCTTTCCTCGTCCGGTGTCTCGGGTTTTGTTTTGTCATACAGGAGCTTCAATTTAACGTAACGTTCAAACGAATCGAGTTTTTCGTTATCGTCGCGGAATCCCTCTTTCGATATGTAACGCACGCCTGCGTCGATCACCTCGAATTTTGCACCGTGTGACATCAGAAGCTCATACTCGATATCGCCGTGATACGTTCCGATGTACCCAGCGTTCTGCTGATCGAGCGCTTCTTTATCTGCGTAGATCATCATCAGCACGCCGTCTTGACCGCCGTAGAAATTATGCGATACTGTCTCATCGAGCGTTGTGCTTGTGAACAGCGGGTAAGTAAAGGATGTACCGACGGAGGACCTCATATTGCTGACGGTCAAAGGCTTTCCCTGCGTGACAAGACCTGTCGTATAGTGATCGGCACCGCTGAACAGCAGCATATCGTCGGGATTGTTATAGCGTGAAAGCTCCGCGTCGCAGGCGTGGCTCAGAGCCTGTATCATCTTCTCGAAGCCCTCTCCGAACATGGCGATGCCCGTATCATGATAATGGCTGTCGGGAGCGTCCGCGCCGAACATTGCCTCAAAGTAAAACTGTGACTGATAAGCGCTGACTGCCAATGAGCTGTTGGTATTTCTGAATTTCTCCGTAAGATACGGATTATTCGCTCGGTATTCGCTTTCCCATTTTTTATAAGTATCATGATCTATTTTTACATATTTGCTTTCGTCAAAGCCGCTGTACGCGATGCCGCTGTCGGAGGTAACTGTGACCTTGCACTTGAAATACGTCATACCGACTGCGGCGGTTATATAAGTAGTACCCTTGCCTATACCCGTTATCGTGCCGTTTTGTGACACGGAAGCGATCCTGTCATCGTTTGATGTATAGAGCACATCCGATGGGTCTGTATTGTTTATCGAAAACTGAACAGTCTCATTCCCTGCAAGGGTGGCTTCCACAATATTCTGAGAATAATCACTACTCGTAAACACGCCTATGTTGTTATCTCTTGCGTAGCTCTTGACGCCCTCGCCGGCATCTCCTATCAGCACGAAGCCCTCTGTAAGCGAGATCTGCTCAAATTCGCTGTCGGTATTCACAGTATAACCGATACCTTTTTCGCCGATATCGGCAAGACTTGCGGGAATGTTTACGCACTTGACGGAACCGTTTGAAGCAAATGCCATATCCGAGATGCTTTCGACTCCCTCGGGGATTGTATAGACCTCATCTTGCAGATATTTCGGATAGAAAACAAGCGTTTTTCCGTCATCGGTGAAAAGAACGCCGTCAACAGTCTTATATTTTCCGTTTGCCTCCAGTTTTATATCGGAATTCGCAAACGCAAGCGGTCCAATATCTGTTAGTGTATCGGGCAGCGTTAAAGTAAACTCGCCGCAGTTCTGAAAAGCGTGGGCTTCAATCTTCTCCACTTTACCAAGATCAACGCTTTCAAGCGACTGGCAGTATGTAAAAGTACCCTCTTTGATCGTTTTCACAGGATCGGGGAGCTTTATCTTTTTCAGCCCGCTCTGATAAAACGCATATTCGCCGATCTCCTTGACGGTATCGGGGAGTATGATTTCCGTGAGTGACCATGCCGTATCAAAAGCGTGGGGCGCGATAACCTCCACACCGTCGGGGACGGTATAGACGCTCTTTTCGGAATCATCTCTGCAAGGGTATGCTATCAATGTTTTCATATCCTTTGAGAAAAGCACACCGTCCTTGACTGCGTATCTTTCATTCGTATCACTTACCTCAAACCCGTTTGTGTTCACTGCGGTAAGCGCACCCTCCTGAAGCTCCACGCTGTCGGGCAGAACGAACTTTTGGACAGATGCATTTGTAAACGCCTTGGATGAGACGCTTTTGAGATCATCAGACAATGTGATATTTTGCAGATCATAGCATCCGGAGAAAGCCTTGTCACCGATCTGCGAGCAGTTAAGACTAATATTTGAGATCGGGCAGCCTTCAAACGCCGATTCTCCTATCACGTCAACGCTTTTGGGTATAGAGATCCTCGACAGGGTTTCGCATTGGTAAAACGCATGACTTTCTATGTTTTCCGCTGTCGCAGGCAAATTCACCTCGGACAGATTTTCGCATTTCAAGAACGCTCTGTCGGGTATCTGCTTTAAATTGCAGTTCATATCCGCTTTGCGAAGTCCGCTCAAAGCAAAAGTGTATTCTCCGAGCGTTTCAAGGCTTGACGGAAACTTAAACGAAGTCAGTTCTCTGTCCATTAAGAATGCGCCGTCGCCTATCTCTTTAACGGAATCGGAAAATTCCACCTGTGAAAGAGACGAACAAACTGAAAACGCACCGCTGCCAATCTTTTCAACCTTCCCCTTGAACGAAGCCGTTGTCAAATGCGCACAGCTCTCAAACGCGTAATCACCAACGCTCAGAAGATCGGCCTTGCACACAAATTCTTCCAGATCGAGATTCCCTTGAAAGGCTTCACTGTCTATCATCTTGACGTTATAGCCGTTTTTGAGTGTATCGGAAATTGTGATCTCCGTAATATTCTCCTCGCAGCCGACAACGACCGCTGTTTTGTCGTTAAGCAGTCTGTACCTGACACCGTTTTCCGTATAGTCGGTTTTTTCTGCATTAACGTGTATCGCAAACAACATTGCGAGCATTGTCACTGTCGGTATAACCGACAGAAGTATAGGAATTCTCTTTTTCATATCTAAAGACCTCCATATAATATTGTTTAAATAATGGTATTGAAATAGTCTATATAAAACGCAGCCGCCTTTATCGTAACGCTGAACGTTTCACGCTTTTTTCCGTGTATGCAGCGGAAGATCACTCGTATACGGGTACGTCGCAGCCTGCCATCTCGGGCAGAATCAAGGCGTTCTTGAAAGCCTGATCCGGCTTTACATTTCCTTCTTCCCCTTCTCCGTAAAAAAGTCCATGTACAAGACACGCCGACAAACGCAGCAGCCAAAAAGACCAAGATTATTTTCCATCGTAAAACTGATTTATCTATTCTTCGCATCTCTTATTTGCTTATATTTTATCATATCAGACATATAAATATCAATACTTTGTCAAATTTTATTGTTGTCGAACACTCACTTCATTTTGCTTTATGGATATATACCCGATGATGTTTCAACACTTTCTATATTTGGGGACTCAAAACGATTATTTGTTCCGTCTTTGTTATGTTAAAGAGGCGACGAAGTTTTTTTGATGGTGCGATCTCACAATCTACATTCCCCCTGTTTTACATTGATAGATTAAACCTAATACTAATTTCAAATTAAATGCTTTAATTTGAAATTCGCGTGCTGCGCACGCTGATGCCGCGCAAGGCGCGTCATCCCGTCTCA
>ONIC01000194.1 GCA_900317815.1 uncultured Eubacteriales bacterium
CAAGGCTTTTGAGTTCAATTTGACCGAAAGATGCAAGCAAGTTTGGTGCTCAGTCCGCAGGACGTGATTTATTCAGTGGCTCCTTAACTCTTGCGGAGTGAAAGTGCCAATCTTCAACAACTGACAGCGGAATTGCCTGCGCCCGTGTGGGCGCAGAGATCATTGATTTGACAATTATCTCTTTAACTGATACAATCAATATATCGGACAATTCGACAGTAATGTCAAATGAGGTGGTATTTTATGAACGATATCACAGAATCGGAAAAGCAGGTCTCTACCGATGAAGAGCTTTATGAAAAATATATCACAAGCGGAGACAAAGAAGCATTCCGGGATCTTTTTATGCGCCACAATACAAGTCTTACTCTTTTTATCTTCGGTTACGTCCGCAATATGCATGACGCAGAGGATATCATGATGGACACTTTTGCTGCTGCGGCCGCGGGTGAAACGCGGTTTGCCGGGAGAAGTTCGTTCAGGACATGGCTGTTCGGTATCGCACACAATCTCGCCTGCAAAAATCTTCGAAAGAAAAGACGGCTTATGCTGTTCCGTTTTGATGAGGGTGACGAGCCTTCCGCAGAGCTTCCCGACGACAATATGCTGAAAAGCGAAAAGAACATAATGCTTTTTGAAGCGTTATCGAAGCTTCCCTCCGATAAGCGTGATGTTCTGTATCTTTACTATTTCGAGCAGATGGATCATAATGAAATCGCAGCGGTAATGAAAAAAAACAAAAAACAGATATATAACCTTCTGTCGAGGGCTAAGGAAGCTCTCAGAGCAGAGCTTGAAGGGAGCGGATTCGAAAATGGACAATTATAATGACAAGCTCGAAGAGATCTATCGGCGGGCGGGTATTATAAAAAAGGCCGCAGTTTTCCGAAAACGGGCTGCTTACAGCGGAATATCGTGTGCCGTTTGTACCGTAATTCTGATAGGAATAATTCTTGCGCTCCCCGATAACACCGCCTCAACACCCAACGCCTTTGTTGAAAATTACGGCAGCCTTATACTATGTGCTCCTTATATGGGATATGTCGTTATTGCGGCTGTTTCGTTTCTGATCGGCGTTTTGTTTGCGTTGATGTGCATTAACATCAGGGAGGCCCGAAAATGTACAATGAAATAATGAGATGGATCTCGTTATCTATCTGGTTGGCTTCTTGGGTCACTATTACGATCGTGACGGCGATCAGAATGAAGAGATTCCGAGACAACACAGCAGCCAAGTACTTTCTCTTTGCCTGCATAAGCTGTATCCTCAGCAATATATACTGGTTCGTTCATACGATAATGAGGCCTGACTCAAGGATACCCTTCGCCGCAAACGAGATCGCCGAGAACGCTATATTTCTGCTGCTGGCTTCTTGTCTGATAAAGCTGTTTAACGGAAAACCGCCGAGAACTTCTGTCGTCATCAACGCATCTGTATTTGCCGCTGCCAACACAGCATTATGGATAGCATGGACCGGAGAATACATCAAAGATATCATGTGCGGAGCGTGTTTCGGCTACTTTTTATGCATCACCGCAGGTGCGGTCGATAACACGGAACTTTTATCAAAGCGTCAGAAAGCCTTCTTTTTTGTTTCCACGTGGTCGGTCATCGCTCTGCAGAGTATTACGCTTTTTACGAGATCTCATTTGAAAGATATCGCAGACACTGTTTGCTATTTTCTGATGGCTGCGGTAATAATCGTATGGTTTGCAGTGACAAGAGCCGAGATCAGGAGACAAAACGCCGATAAAAGCACTGCAGCCGCAATGATGCTTTTCGCATGGTGTGATATCGTGATGTACCTCAGCGCGGAGCCGATGTATTTCGGCGCAATGTTATGCTCTGCTGCCGGCATCGTTCTGGTGTTGATGTCACTGCTTATTACGGAGGACGAAAAATGATCTACGCCGAAAACATACTGATCTGCATTGCGGCTCCGCTCATAATTTCGCTTTTATTCACAAACGGAAATGTCCGCATATTTATCGGCAGTATTCTCACGGGAATGACCGCTTGCCTGCTGTGCGCTTATATCAACGGATTCATTGATATCACAAGCGGTCTCGGAGCGGAACAAACTGCCGTCTACTACTCCCCTATCGTTGAGGAATTTGTAAAGCTTCTGCCGCTTTTGTTCCTGCTTGCCGTGTTCGAACCCGACAGCGACACGCTGTTTCTTTCAGCTCTCGGAATAGGTTCGGGCTTTGCAACCTTTGAAAACTGCTGTTATCTGCTGACATCAGGCAGCAGCAGCTTCTCATATGTGCTTATACGAGGAATGGCGGTCGGCGTTATGCATATTGTCAGCATTATGATGCTTGCGCTCGGACTTGAGATCGCAAAACGGCTTCGGCTGCTTTCATTTCAGACCGTTGTGTGCGCTCTGTCTTTTTCGATAACATTTCATGCGATATACAATCTCCTTGTATCGGAAGAAGGGATAACATCTTATATAGGTTATATATTGCCGACAGTCGCGGCTATCATACTTAACATTTTACTCTCGTCAATGCGACAAACAAATGAACGATCATCTACCGACAAGCTGCCCTAAATCAGGGCGGCTTTTTTGTTAAGTTACACAAAATTCAGAAAACATATAAAAAATATGAGAAAAAGCCGGTAACAAACGGTACTAAGAATTGAGACGATCAGTAAATACAAAGGAGGTGTAATAATGAAGTACGATCCCGATGTAAGATTTGATGAGATCATGCGGCGAGGTCAAAGGCTTGTCAAAATCCGGCGGAAGCGGATCACGATTCTGCTCTTTTCGGCAGCGTCTTTTTTGCTTGTTTTTTCGGGCAAATGCATTTTGACATTTTCTCAAAGCCAAAAAGTACCTATCACCGACTCCTATTATGGTGCGTTTTTGCTTACACCGCAAGCGGGAGGATATGTACTTATAGGCGTGATCGCCTTTGCACTCGGCGCAGTATTTACGCTGTTGTGCAAACATCTGAGTAAGAAAAATAAACCTTAAAAGGAGGATAGGATGCCTTATGAAAAAACGAATACTCAGTATTATTCTTTGCCTGTCCATGATGATACCTATGTTATCACTTCCCGCAGGCGCAGCAGTCGGAGAAGAAACAAACAGTTCGGAGGTCACAAGAACGGGCGAGCCGTTCGAAGATCTGAATCAGCATACGCTGGCTTATATACAGAACGACTACATCAGCTTTTTTCTTGCTGTTGACTCGACAAATCCTCTCGAGACAGGGCTTGTCAGCCACACAGTTCCTACCGATCAGATCACTGATTACGGCATGAGCGATCTCAGCGTTTTCTCAACAAGAAGAATGGCGTTTTACGTTGATTGCTTCCAGAATGAAAAAAACGAGGATCTTATAAAAAAGCCGCTGTATCTGACTGTCAAGAAAGTCAGTCATTCCGTGGACAACAAAGGCAGAATGATAATCGACTACACATTCACCGATGAAAGAGTGACAGCTAAAAGCGTATACACGCTGAAAAAACTCGAGCGAGGAATACTCGACACTGGTGATGAAACTCTTCCCGGCGGAAACACGGCTCAGCCCGCCAATACCGAAAACTGGGGCGTATCCTGCGAAACTTCGGTAACGCTCCACACAAAGGGCTTAATAAGCGTTCAGTTAATCGAAACATACGATAATTTCCCAAAGACAGGTCATCCGAACGCCGACGGAAAAGCATCCGTTTATGCCGATGAGGTAAACGAGTTCAACACGATCTCCTCGGGCGCATTTCAGAATATACTCGGCGTCAGATCTGTCAAGCGCACAAATATCACGAAGGGTATGGGAAAGAGAGATACGTATGAATACGGAAAACCGACGGTCGAGGTATTCACAGACGTATACCCCTATAACAATCCCTTCGTAGAAACAGGAAATTACGCAGTGGGAGACAATCTTACCGTAACCTCAAGGGATTTCCCACAATACGTATCCTACAGCAATTCCACCGTAACAACGGTTGCCGAAGGGTTTTCGAATCTCTTTGAAGAAGGAGCTCAAACGGCTGGAAACTCTGCGGAGTATTCAAGCCTCTGGGGTTTCCGCGATATGGTGAAGTATGTCGAGCGCACCCCCGAACCTGATCCGTACGCTCAGCCCGATTCACCGTTATTTTTTGACGGCGCGGGATATCTCGCTGTTGTAAAAAGCGGATCGACCCACAAGGTCATCCCGTGCGCATCGGCAGCAGATGTAGCTCAGCTCGCAAAAAGCTACACCGTGGTCGCTCAGTATCTTTGCAATTACCAGTATATCAGCGCAGGTGATTTCTACAAGATAGAGGGCGGCTCAATCGGACTTTCAAGCACTGTTTCGGCGAATTGGGATCCGAGCACAACTTACTTCAATATTAAATCAGACGGTACTCTTCTGTTTGACGGATCGAAGGTAAGCCTAAGCTCGCTGACTTTTAAATTCTACAAGCCGAAGGGCAGCGGTCTTTCATTCGGCGGATACAGTAACGATAAGGGACTTACTCTTAATATTGATCCGAAGAAAAACGACGCTGTCGTGACTATGAACTTTCCGGGATGTATCTGCAAGCTTGAAACAGCGTCTATAAACACCTCGGGCAACCTCCTTTTCACGGGAACCTTTGCTATTGAGACTCTTTTCAACGCAGCAAGCATAGATATGGACAAGTTCTCTTACGGACTGAAAAACGGCGACTTCAAGCTCAACGGCATACACGTCAAGGGCGAGCTTGGTGTTCACGCAGGAAAGCCGAACCCCGACGAGCAGAGCAATCAGACGATACTCGGTCTCGGCGCGGGAAAGATCTCCGCTGAGATAGACACGTTCAGCGGAAGCGAGAAATACGACTTTGCGCTTGAGCTGAGCGTCCGCGAGCTTTTTAAGGCACAGGCGGAGCTTAAGCTCAGAAGACTTAACAACGGCAGACTTTGCCCGAATGACCTTTGGGTCTATGTAAATGTTGAGAACGGACTCGGGATAGATATCCCGACACCTGTACCCGCAGTTACGCTTACAGGCGGCGGACTGGGCATCAAGGGTCTTGCCGATACAATAAACGGCAATTATACGCTCGTGCCCCCTGTAGTTTTGAAGCTCGGGGTAACGGGAAAGGTCGTCAAGGGCATCGAAGGCACGATGATCGGTCAGATAGGACCTTCCATTCTTGCATTGGAGGCGCAGGATATGGGAATCTCCATTCCGGGAACGAGCAACAATATTAAGATAATAAACAAAATGGGCGCAAGGCTTTTTGCCCGAGGCAAGACTGTAAAATACAAGGGTATCAATTACACCGGCGTTAATTTCGGCGGCGGATTCGATATCGGTCTTTCGATATTCAACATTCCGCAGAATGCTACAGGCGTTGGAAACGGCGTCCTTCGTCTGTTCAATGATACGCTCGAAGCTGCGGCAGGTCTTGAAGTCAGCGGCATGATAGCTCAGAACGACATCAAAACAAGCACCTACGCAGGTATCGGAACGGTAGGCTACGCAAAAGCTCACCTCAATATTCCGAAGAATCTCACGGGTCTTCCGAAGAATATCAGAGTTGCAGGAGCAG
>ONIC01000123.1 GCA_900317815.1 uncultured Eubacteriales bacterium
ATTTACGGAGGTGTAAACCATGATTCAGGTTAATATTCAGCTTTTTGCTCATAAAAAAGGTATGGGTTCCACAAAGAACGGCCGTGATTCCGAGTCGAAGCGTCTTGGCGCTAAGCGTGCTGACGGTCAGTTCGTAAAGGCAGGCAACATCCTTTACAAGCAGAGAGGTACTCACATTCATCCCGGTGAGAACGTAGGCCGCGGCGGCGACGACTCTCTCTTCGCAAAGGTTGACGGTATCGTTCGTTACGAGCGTATGGGCCGTGACCGCAAGAAGGTTTCGGTTTATCCTGCTGAGCAGTAATTTCTGCTGATATTTATCAAGAATTGAGGGACGGTAGCGAAATATCGTCCCTCTTTTTAAATTGCATAATATGCAATTGTCAGGAGGTGTTATATATGACTGAATTAAAATACACAGAGCTCAGGCAAATGCCTGAGATAAAGGAAAAAGCAGCGGCGTGGTTCAGCTCGAAATGGGGAGTACCTGCTGATGCTTACCTTGAATGTATGAATGATTATCTCGACGGAAAAACGGAAAACGGCTGGTATCTTTGTCTTGACGGCGACAGGATAGTATGCGGCATGGGCGTTATCGATAACGATTTCCACAACAGAAAGGATCTTACGCCGAATGTCTGCGCCGTATATACCGAAGAGGACTATCGCTGCAAAGGTATAGCGGGGAAGCTGCTCGATATGGTCGTTGAGGATATGAGGAGCAAGGGTGTTGCGCCCATTTACCTTGTTACAGACCATACGGGATTTTACGAAAGATACGGCTGGGAGTTCTTCTGCGAAGCACAGGGCGACGGCGAGGATCATCTCACAAGATTACTTATACACAGATAAAATAAACCGGAGGTAACAGATGTTTGTAGATTATGCGAAAATCAAAATAAAGGCGGGAGACGGCGGCGACGGCGCTGTGGCGTTTCACCGTGAAAAATACGTTGCCTCCGGCGGTCCCGACGGCGGCGACGGCGGCAGAGGCGGCAATATCGTTTTTAAAGCGGACGACAATCTCTCCACTCTCGCCGATTTCAGATATAAGAGAAAATATTCCGCTCCGAAGGGCGAAAACGGCAGGGGCGGAAGATGCAACGGCAAAAAAGCCGAGGATCTTGTGATAAAGGTCCCGCGCGGAACGGTCGTCAAGGATGCGGAGACAGGCAGACTGCTCGCCGATATTTCGGGTGACGATCCTGTGATAGTAGCAAAGGGCGGCAAAGGCGGCTGGGGAAATATCCATTTCGCTACCCCTACTCGTCAGACTCCGAGATTTGCAAAGCCCGGTATGCCGGGAGAGGAATACGAGGTTCAGCTTGAATTAAAGCTGCTTGCAGACGTTGGGCTTGTTGGCTTCCCGAACGTAGGCAAGAGTACGCTCGTCTCCGTTGTCAGCGAGGCTAAGCCGATCATTGCGAATTATCATTTTACGACGATTACCCCCGTGCTTGGTGTTGTCCGCTTCGGAGAGGGTGAGTCGTGTGTAATGGCGGATATCCCGGGACTTATCGAGGGCGCATGGGAAGGCGTCGGACTCGGACATCAGTTTCTGCGTCATGTCGAGCGCTGCCGAATGCTTGTTCATATCGTGGATATTTCGGGCAGCGAGGGCAGAGATCCCAAGGAAGATTTCAAGACGATCAACGAGGAGCTGAAAAAGTTCAACGAAGAGCTTGCTTCGCGTCCGATGATCGTTGCGGGCAACAAGTGTGACCTTGCCGACGACGAACAGATCGAGGACTTCCGCAAATTTGTCGAGGATCAGGGCTATAAATTCTTCCCGATAATGGCGGCGATCCGTTACGAAGTCGATCCGCTTCTTGACTGTATCCGTGAGGAACTGTCGAAGCTGCCTCCCGTGAAGCGCTTCGATCCCGATCCTGCGCCCGTTATCGAGGTAGACCGCTCGAAGAAAAATGAAGTCAGGATCACGAACCATGACGGCGTATTCTTTGTGGAAGGCGAGTGGCTCGTTCGCATTATGAATTCGGTCAACTTCGACGATTATGAGTCGCTTCAGTATTTCCAGAGAGTACTGCTCAATTCGGGCGTAATCGATGCGCTCTATGACGCAGGCGTTCAGGAGGGCGACACTGTTTCGATCTACGACTTCGAATTTGAATTTGTCGATTAAGGAGGGGAGCTTGTGCGGCTTCTTGATGATGAAATAGACCTGAGAACGCTCAGTCCGCTGACGCTTGCTTTTATCGGCGATGCGGTCTATGATCTTCTCGTGCGCGAGATGCTCGTGTGCAGAGGTAACCGCCCTGTAGGAGTTATGAACAATGAGAAGATCGAGCTTGTAAGATGCGAGACTCAGGCGAGATACGCCAAGGCTCTGTTTGACTCGTTGACAGAGGAGGAACAGAGCGTTCTCAAACGCGGCAAAAACGCAAACGCCATGACAGTACCGAAGCACGCAAGCCGCATAGACTACCATTTTGCGACGGGCTTTGAAGCACTGTTCGGATACCTTTATCTCAAGGGCGAGTCGGAGAGGATAAGAGAGCTGTTCAAGCTTGCCGTAGCTGCGGAAGACAAATGATATGCGCCCGCACGTAAATACACCATATTAATGAAAAGGCAGATCTATATGACAGAATTGGAAAAGGGAAGGCACACGCTCGAACAGACGCTGCTGCCGAAGATGTATTATAATGAAAAGGCGAATATGCTTAATTCTATCCTCGACAAGGAGGGCAGGTTCTTTGTCGATGCTTTGATCGTGTACCTTGGCATATTTGACGAGAAATACAAGTCGGACGACATAAAGGTATACTTGCAGCGCGCTAAATCTGAAGAAATGTTCTTCGATTTTGTTATGGTGAAGCAGCCTGAGTCCGATACGATCGGCCTTGCGGATACTCTCGTGTTCTGCCTTGAGGAAACAACGGGCAGCGTGAAGTATTTCACGGCAGAAAAGACTCTCGGCGGCGACAGGTACCTCTTTTCTACAGACGGTGAGGCGCGTGATCCTCACGGAAAGCTTCCTGACGATCCCGACAGAGAGTTTCAGAAAACGGCGAATATCTTCATCAGAGAGGTCCATTCCCGCTTTAGTGAAGAATAATAAAGATATGTATGCTGCGGAGATAAAAAACTCTGCGGCATTTTTATTACTCTTTTACAAAAAAATTCATAAAATGAGCAATGTGTTGGTTTTGTGAAATTTGAATTGTTGATTATACACAAAAGCAAACGATAATTTTTTACTTCGGAAGTGCGAAAAAGTGTTGGAATTTTCCTCCGAGTGTTATATAATTTAAATGTATAGGATTGACTGCGTGGGGGTTATTCTGTCCTTTTATACGCAGTGGGGTAAAATCATATTAAGAAAGGGTGTTAGCTATGAGAGCTCACAGCAGTTACTTCAGGCGGAAGAACTCTAAAAAGGGCTTGGCTTTGTCTACGACAATGGCGATATGCATTGTGCTGTCCATTCTCGTAGCACTGCTCGTGTCGATGGCAACGTTGAACATCACTACGACGCAGGCAACAGTCAACCAGCGTGAAGCCTATATTCAGGCAAAGAGCGCACTTTCATTCGCCGAGTCGTACTATTATCAGAACGGCGATTCCATTCCCGGTTCGGGCAATGTAGGTGAGGGTCTTATCGTATTCAAGACCGACAACATTGCCGACGGCGCTTCCTTCTATGAAACAAAGACAGGTACAACGGTACTTATTGACGACGCTACCGTTGAACAGTACAAGAAGGACTGCCCCAACACCTACATCACGGTCAAGAATTCACTTGGCCTGACCGATTCTTTACTTACTTTGACGGCATATACAAAGTACGGCAATGACGATGCTTATATGCTTTCGAAGGAGTTTACGATCGGCGGACACACAAACGTCCAGGACAACGCGTTCACAGGCTCGATCAACTATCAGACAACGAACCAGACACGTTATGTCCGTTTCCACGTTCGTGCAACATCGGCGCTCGGCGGCGCTCCGTACTTCTATATGTGGTACAACCAGGTCAGCCCGAAAGAGGGTCAGACAGGCTACAACGCATGGGCGACATCCAGTATCGAGAATAAGCTCACGTTCAACAGATACTACGGTACGGTTGAGAACGGCTCCTGGGATAGAACAGGTCCTAAGGGCGCGTGCGCTATGAGCTACGAGGGCGACGGCTGGTATGTTACACAGAAGACGTTCAACCTTACAAGAAATCTTCACTTTGTAAACGGTATCATTACCAAAACGGGCGCAACAAGAAGCGCAGGCGACGATCAGCAGTCATGGGAGTTCTTCGGTATCCCGATCCCTGATGACGAACAGCTCGGCGCAGGCGAGGGCGTTGACGTATACTTTGAGCTTAACAAAAACGAGCTCAAGGATATGAAGAACACAACGAACAGCTACGGATCTAAGGCGGACGCTTTCTCGGAGAAATACCGCAGCTTCGCTCATAACGGCGATGCAGGTCACCGCCAGCTTACGGATTTCGTTAGGTACTGCAGCGAATACTATACGGTATACACAAAGAGCGATACGGCTATCATGCACTACAGACTTGCAGGCGACACGACGGCTGAGCATCCCGTAGGCGGTTTTACTTATGAGGGCTACGGCTGGTGGAGAAGCACATCTCACAATTTCTCCGATTCGTTCTCAGGCTACAGCTACGGCAACGGCACGATCATCAGCCAGAACCAGTACGGTAAAGAGAGAGTCGTAGAGTCATTTGTCGTTGAAGACGCAGACGGCAATACGGCACAGTTCGGCAGCGAGGAAGAGGCAAACGCATGGCTGATCAAGCGCGGTGACCTCAGTGCGGGCAACTACGTCGAAGTCAATGTCAAGTCTGCTCAGCAGCCCGTTGACCCGAACGATAATCCCGGTGCAAAGATCTCTTATGATGCAGTCGTTTACGAAGGCACCGAGAAGGTTCCGTCGTATGACACGTCTATCTTTGCTCCCACGAGCGCAGCAGATGCTCCCGAGCCTACAGAACTTGGCAAGACGGGTGATGTTAAACTTCTTGATCTTGCAAACGCTGTATACGGTGATTTCTACCTCGTAGGCAATATGAACAACTGGGGCGAGGAGATGAGCTGGAACGATCTTGGCGATGATGTTAAGCTGACTTCCAATGGCGACGGCAGGACGTATTCTATCGAGTACGATGTGGCAGCCGGCTCCGAGGTTTCATTCTTCGTAATCCAGAAGCCTGACAATGTATATGTCAATATAGACGACTATGGAAGAACATACAAAGACAAGTACTTCCAGCCCCTTACAGAGTATCAGACAGATATCTTTGCCGCAAGAGGAGAGTACGGAGCTTTCTATGAGAGATACGGCAGGGGAAGCTACGGATTATTCCGTTCACTTACAAATATCTGGGGTGTTGATTCCAATAATCCCGTAACCTTCAACTCCAAGACGAACAAGGTTCTTATCACCTTTGATATTACAAATAACCAGATCACATACGATGATGAGATCGGTATCAATGACCGTCCGAACAATGGCGGAAATACAGAAGTAACCACAGACAGCACGTATTCCGTAATCGGTTGGATGAACGACTGGGGAACCAAGCAGGACGGTATGACGAGCACGGACGGCACGGCACTCTACTCGCTTACGAGAACGATGCAGATGTACTCCGACGTCGACGGCGTTCTGACATATTCCGACGGTACACTCGTTGTTGAATCGGGCAAGGAATACAAGTTCAAGATAGCAGAGAGACAGGCAGGAATCGATGAAGATCACGCTATCGACTGGACGCGCGTCTACAACAAGGACGGCACTAACGCAAGCTCCGATCCGGCAGTAGCCGCAGGCGATGATGAAAACGCCGTTCTTATTCAGCCTCCGCTCAACAGCGATGGTAAGCCTGCAAAATACTACGTAACGATCACTTTCGGACCGAGTGAAGAGAATGAAGGCAGACTTACTCCCGGATATATACTCACAGAGTTCGATGATATCGACAAGTACTATGTAGTGGGCGAATTCAACGGTTGGGATTCCAACGAAGACGTCAAGAACACATACGATTTCAATCAGGTATATCCCTATGAGCTCGTTCAGGTCAACTCGACTAAGAACGATGTTATCTTCCAGTACAAGATCGATTCCGTTAAGGAAGCAGGTCACTATGAGATCATGGTAGTCGGTTCGCATTCCTCCAAGCTCGACGATGACAATAATATGGTCATCGTCTATGAGAAGGCATGGGGCGCTAACAGCGACACAAATCTTACGGAGGACGGCGGCAGGATCTCGATGGGCGGAGAGCCTAAGTCTTACGACCTTGCTGAGAGATCCAACGTTCTTATTACCTTCACATATCATAAGAACGACCCGACGACATCCGAGATCACTGTTACTCCGACTCCCATCAAGACTGATGAAACAGTCGAGAGAGTTCATGTCGGTTTCCACAATGCAAAGCTTGAAAACGTAAACGACAGCAAAAAGAACTCAAAGTTCGAGACTCCGTGGGAGAATGTTTACGTAACATACTACACAGAAGAGACAGGCTTCAACTGCTTCCTTGCAAAGAAGGCAGACGAGGGTCTCAACTGGTGGGCAGATGTTCCGGTTGACGCTGAATATGTATACTTCAGCAACAAGAGAACAAACGTTTACAACGAACTCCATTCCAAGGAATTCGAGTACACTGTAGATATCAAGAACGAAGAGTTTGCAGGCTCGGAGAGCACGATCTTCTTCCCGATCACTCCCGAAAAGGATAAGGAGGAGAGAACGCGCTGGACAGTCGGTGATTCTCAGGACTATTTCGAGTATGTAAACAAGAGGACACACGTTTCCGAAAATGATGCCGATATGGCATATTACGGCTCGACTCAGTGCAACTATTACGACGCTCCGTTCGTAAACGTACTTAATATGATCCTGACAGGCGATCCCAAGCCTTCGAGAAAGTATGCTTATTCTTCATATCCCTGGGGCTCCTATGGCGTTAACGGTCGTACGCTGAGATTCAGTTCAGGCAACGTTATCTATTATCAGGGAGAGGCTTACTACTGGTGCGACATCACAAGCTGGAAAAGCGACAGCTCGTTTATGCTTGTGAACAATCCGAAAGAGACTAAGTATAACGAGAACGGTTCAAATATGTACTCGTTCCTGTTTGAGGATCAGATGTCGCTTGAGACGAACGGCAACTGGTGGGACGCATACGGTACACGTACTACGGGCGACTACCTTGCAAGAAAAGACGGTACTTATTATTGGACTAACAGCAACGGTATCAACGGCTTTCTGTACATGGATGACCGTGCAGGCGGCGTATTCGTATCCGATACTCATTACAGAAACGGCTCCGAATCTCCGTTCAACTATCAGGGCTACACACCTTCCTGGTACACATACAGGATTCCTGTATCGAACGATGTAACTATCAAGAATGTAAAGATCGTTACAAAGAAAAACACCTGGGCAAACGTTGTAAACAACAATACTGCATCGTTTGCGCCAATCAGACAGAGTACGAACGTTAACCGCCCTGTATATTTCTACCGCACATCGTCGGGCGATACCCAATCTTACACCTACAATATCAATCAGGGCGTGGTCGACGGTATCACTGATTCAAGCGGTAACGTTAAGGTATCCGTATACTTTGACAATACAGAGAACTGGGACAAGGTATCTCTGTACGCTTCGGATCCGATCGGCGGCAGCACGTATCAGACACTTTCTGTGGACAACACAACACCCGATAATAATTATTACAAGTTTGAGTTCAACGAAGGTCAGTATACGTTCTTCCAGTTCTTCGACGGAAACGCAAGCGCAGACGGTCTGAAGGACGCAGAACACAAGACCCCTCCTCTCTATCTTACAGGTGAGGAGCTTGGCTCTACAAGCGACATGTACCTTGATGAGTATTCGGGAATGGACAAGAGAACAACGAGGATACTTGCCAAGGGTGACGCTACCGGCTTTACATGGTATATGCATCCGAGAATGCAGATTATGAGAGCATATCTCGATATGGATACTGTTACCAACATGACGACCGAGACTTCCTATTATGCATACGATTCCGTGCAGGGTGTATATCACTGCTACGATAATGTGAGCATGAGTTCGTTCAGCACAAAGCGCAACACTCTTAAGAATTGGTATAACAACGGTAACTCGGGCGGAAAGTGGACCGCATCCGGACTTGAATCTTACGGCGACGGACTTCTTGAGGCGGCTCAGGAGTTCATGGCGGCTGTAAGCGAAGCAAGGATCTATGTATCCGAGGATATTGCCGATGCTCCGACCAATTCGACGACATGGTTCGGAAATGACCCGGACTACATGGTATTCCTTGAAGGCGAGCAGATCCAGGACAGCGCATTTGAGTACACCTCAAGATGGAAAGCAGGACTTAAGAACGTCTACAAGAGAATCATGAAGACTTCTTATCATCTCTCTTATGAAGACGGCACATACGCTTTGAGAGCAACAAACAATCCCAACTGCGTTTATACAAATGCTTCTCTCCAGAATGCGGCTCAGTTCCGTCAGTATGCGGCAGATCTCAGACTTTGGCTTGATAATCCTCAGGCTACGATCAAGAGAGACGCAGTAAGAGTTATTGTTGACGACAGCAGAAAGACAATCGGCAGATTTACAAGAGGCGGCTGGGGCAAGGAGAGCATCCATCTCTACGTTAAGGATCCCGACAACGGTTGGACTGCTTTCAGTTCCGATATATGCACGACAACGCAGAAGAATTTCTACGCGTTCGTATTTATGCTTCCTGCAACAGATAAGTATTACAACGCAGAGTTTGCTATCTCTCCGTCGATGCCTGTAGAAGTAAGCGAGGAGATCACAAACGCAGACGGAACAAAGTCTACCATTACACGAGATATGGTAGACGGCGTTGAGATCACGAAGATGAGGATCACCTCGGGCAACCAGTACAGATTCAACACGTGCTATTCGCTCGACGATCCTAAATGCTTTACTGTTGATACATCGGTAGAGACAAAGTCTTATGCAGGTACAGAGATCACCAAGGGTGACAACAGCCCGACGAGTGAACTCAACCAGTTCATCGGTATGACAGTCGGCAAGAAGTTCGTAATCAACTTCAAGTATGATACAACGGTCAATTACGACGGACAGTCCTACAAGATCTTTGCAGGCGCATATACGATCGATGATAAGTATTCCGGATTCTACACTGACTTTGCTCCTGGAGCTACAAAAGAAACTGCTACCAAGAGCGGTATAGATCTTTATACGGAGAACGCTAAGAAGTTCTTTACTCAGAAGAACAACGAGGGTTACATGAACTACGGTGTTAAGTCTGCTACAGGCTATTCGCCGTGGGCAACGAACAAGGTAAATTCCGGTAAGGACCTTGATATCATGACCAACAATATTTCCAAGACCGGCGATGTAGTTGCTTCCGAAAAGGATAACAGAGTAAACTTCCGCTATAACGGTGAGAAGGGCAGCGATACGCTCAAGGTTGACAGAAATATCACTCTCAAGGGCTCCGTGATCTCGATTGCAGCAAACGTTATCGATTTCAGAAGCTCAGGTGCGGCAGATTTCACTATCGAGAGCGGAACATTTATCTTCCTGACCGATACAGAGATCAAGAAAGCGGACGGCACAACGTCTGTTATAAACCACGGCACGTACGTATTTAACACAAAGAATACCGACAAGAAGACCATGAAGGTCAGCCTGAAATCTACTTCGGATCCTGAGACAGACTGGAGATCCAAGTTCTCTCTCGTCAGCGACATAGGCTCCGAGCTTGAAGGAGGCAAGTTCATTGCAAACAACTAACATTTTTTCAAAGTATTATAGCCGTAAGGCTAAAAGTAAAATAGGCTTTACGCTCGTTGAAGCAGTCGCTTCGGTAATCATACTTGCTATAGTTTGCGTTGGTGTTCTTAATGCGGTTGCATTCTCGAGAGAAATGGTATTCTCGAATAACTCGCGCGAAAAAGCATCTGATAAGGCACAGCTTGTGGCTGACGAAATAGTTGCGGCAGCCACGGGCGTTGACCCGTCTGATCCCGCAGGCAATCCCGAGGGCATCATTCAGTCCAATGTGGACGCTATTGCAAATAACGCAGCGGCAGGAACTACAAATATCCAGACTGACGCGATCGGCAAAGTGAACAGGGTCGCAGCGTTTTCAACTCCGACAAATGACAACGAGCTTGTTCAGTATATCCTGACAAAGGTCGTTGACAGCACGGATGTCGAGCATGATACCGATGTACGCGTAAGCGGAATCCATCAGAAGGCGACTGTACACGATGCGACATTGGTTGGATGGGATATAAAAGTACGCGTATACTACAAGATGGTAGGCTCGGGCGACTACAGAGTCGTTGATGTTTCGGCATTTGCGCCGAGAGACATCAACGTATATTGATATGACCGCCACAGAAAGGTTGTGAAACTATGAACTACAAGCAGTTGCTTAGAAAATATACAAAGCCAAGCAAGAAGGGCTTCAACCTTGTTGAGCTTGTTGCCACGATCGCGGTCATTGCAATCACGTCCGGCGCTACGCTGAGTGTGTTCCTGATGGTTCATCAGGTCACAAATGACGCAAGTGAGATCACAGTCAATCAGTTCAATGTTACTCAGATGGAGCGACTCATCAGAAATGAGGTAGTAGTTGCTTCCGACATCGACATAGCGCTCGGCGCAGGATTTAATACCGGCGGCGCTTATTCGGCGGATGTAATTGAGAACGATGAGTACATTATGTATGATTCTGTAACCAAGTCGGTTTGCTTCAAGCGTGCTGATTCATCGGGAAACTTCAAGACAGTGTTTGTCATTGACGATGTTTCGGAGATGCAGATTTCAGTTGCGCCTCTCAATGATGTAGTAGCCGATAAGGACGGACAGCCGTACAAATTCTTCTACAATGTCGTTACGGCTCACTATGAGTACAGCGGTGGCTTTGTACTTAACAATACCAAGATCGGTTCGGATGAGTCAATGCAGTATGCAGCGGTAAAAACAAAGACGCTCAACTGGAAGTCGGGAAGCATGGATAATGATTATGTCTTTGCATTCCACAGAGAAGTAACAGATGTTCCCGATTCTTCGACACCGTAAATAAAATAAACAGCGGTTTTACCTTGACGGCAAGACCGCTGTTTTTTATTTTATATGCTCGGCAAATTCATCGAGATACAACATCATTTTTTGATCGGCATGAAGCGGGGTGCCGTACTCGCTTATTATTGACGATATGTAAGAGGAATGATCGGCGCAGAGAAAATAAAGACCTTCATATTTATAAAGGCAATAATTATTATTCGGAATTCGGTCAATACATTCTGTAAGATCTGACGCATTGTCAAATCTTGCGCATATTATTCTGCGGTTTCCCATGGGAAGGAAGGCGGTACTTGAAACAAGTGTGAGAATTATAAAAAATGTGTCGGTACCGCAAAGCAGCTCAAGTTTAAATTTTCGTCCCTTTGTCGGAAGACCGCATCCGACCGCTGCAAGCTCAATAAGCGAGGAGAAGAGTCTGAGCGAATTATCGTCCGACAACTCTATATATTCTCGTGAAGATGAAAATATTTCTATATCTTCTGAGGAAAGTGCAATAAGTATTCGCTGCGGATCAAGCTTTTCAATGTACATAATAAACCTCCGAGTTCCTATATACATTATCATACTTGTTTTACAGATGATTATCAACGCATAAATAATACCAATTACGCCCGGGAAGTAGGGGAAAATATCAGAGCGATTGTTATACCTGTTCGATATAAAATGTGTAATAAAAAATGGAACTCCGGTGTGAATTTATACGGGAGAAAAGCAAAATAATTTGGCTCAATCAGTTATACATAATGCGGAATTTGAGAAAAACAAAAAAATAAGCGACAAAAATATTTCAGAAAATTTTGGCAAACTATTGAAATGTACTCCGACTTGTGCTAAAATAGCAATAGGGTCTAATACGGTCTGCTATTCTACCCTTGTGTCTGTATAGTTCCGACAGGGAATCTCCATCGGAGTCAAACAGGAGCGTATCGGCAGAGGGGCTGAACGGATCAAATCTTTTTACAAAAAGGAGTTAATTATTATGAAAAACTTGAAGAAGGGCATCGCCCTCGCAATGGCAGCTTCCCTTTCCGTTTGCATGTTTGCAGGCTGTGACAGCGGCTCGACAACAAGCAGCGACACAACAGGCTCTGCAGGCTCTGCAGCTGACACAACAGCATCAACATCCGCAGGCGCAGAGGGCGGCAAGGTTTATTACCTCAACTTTAAGCCCGAGCAGGCTGATCAGTGGGTAGCACTTGCAAAGACTTACACAGATCAGACAGGCGTAGAAGTAAAGGTAGAGACAGCAGCTTCCGGTACATACGAGGAGCAGCTCAAGAGCGAGATGGCGAAGTCCAACGCACCTACACTCTTCCAGGTAAACGGTCCTGTTGAGCTTGCAGCTTGGACAGACTACTGCTACAACCTCAAGGATACATCCATATATCAGAACCTTAAGAGCGATGACTTTGCTCTTATCTCGGGTGACGAGGTCAAGGGTGTTGCATACGTTATCGAGACATACGGTATCATCTACAACAAGACTCTTCTTAACAAGTACTTTGAGCTTGACGGCGCAAAGGCTAAGTCCGTAGACGAGATCAATTCATTTGACAAGCTCAAGGAAGTAGTTGAAGACATCCAGGCTCATAAGGATGATCTTGGCATCAAGGGTGCGTTCACATCCGCAGGTATGGATTCCAGCTCCGACTGGAGATTCAAGACTCACCTTGCTAACCTCCCGATCTAC
>ONIC01000126.1 GCA_900317815.1 uncultured Eubacteriales bacterium
GAATACCATTGCGATATCTCTGTCCTTCGGTGCAACGTCGTTTGCAAGAACGTCGCCGATGTAAAGCTCGCCCTTACTGATGTCCTCAAGACCGGCGATCATACGGAGAGTTGTTGACTTACCGCAGCCGGAAGGTCCAACGAGGATGATGAACTCCTTGTCGGCGATCTCCAGGTTAAAGTCGGTAACAGCAACTACGCCGCCGTCGTAGATCTTGTAGATGTGCTGTAATGATACATTTGACATAGAATAAATACCTCCTATATATTGCCCCAAAACGAGAGGCAAACCAACTTTCAGTTTTACATATATTAATATAACAGATTTCCGCCCATTTTACCATTAATTTTTTCAATAAAGATTTATTGAATAATTTATGTAATATTTCCAAAAATACAAATTGAATATGCTTTTTTAGCTATATTGACCACAAAATATTGATTTTATCTCTTTTTCGGATATCAATTTTGACTCTCCGAAGGCAAGTTCTTTGTCCAATTCAAGCGCTCCGATGCGCTTTCTGTGCAGTTCAAGCACATCTCTGCCCACAAAAGCGAACATTCTCTTTACTTCGTGGAACTTTCCCTCTGTGATCCTGATAAGCACATCCGATCGGTCGTTTTCATCTTCAAATGAAATGACCGCAGGGCGAAACTTTGTGCCGTCCGACAGCGTGATACCGTGTTCGAGAGTATTCTTCCCCTCGTCTGTCAGAGGTAAGTCAAGCTTTGCGCGATAGAGCTTGAAAACGCCGCTTTTCGGCGCAAGCATTTTATGAGCGAATTCTCCGTCGTCGGTTATTATGAGAAGCCCCGTTGTGTCCTTGTCGAGCCTGCCCGCAGGAAACAGTCCGCGGCGCCTGAGCTCATCGGGCAAAAGGTCGATCACCGTCGGCGCATTTCTGTCGGTCGATGCGCTGAGTACTCCCTTGGGCTTGTTCATCATTATATAAAGGTTTTTCCGATACGACACGGTCTCGCCGCCGACCTCTATTATATCGCGCTCGGGGTCGATCTTTATGTCACATTTTGCGGCAGGCTTGCCGTTTATGGTTATCACACCGCTTTTTGCCAGCTTTACGGCTTCCTTGCGCGAACAGATATTCTGCGATGATAGAAATTTATCGAGTCTCAATCGTTCACCTTCTCGACAGACAGAACAAGACTGTAGTAATTGAAGGTGACGTAATACATGGCTCCCGGAGAGTTTGCAATAGGCTCGTCGCCTACGTGAATAAGATAAAAGCCCGCCTTTGCCGTATCGCCGTTATATTCTATAGAAGTGCCGCCTCTGACGATGAACGGGAAATCAACAATATCCTTAAGCTGGGCTACAACGCACATCAATCCGTCGGTCGTTGTGCCGTACATTTTGATGTGGTCGCCGGTGCTCCAGTTGTTAATTCGCTCACTTTCCTGAAATGAGGTAAAGTTCGTAATGTCGTTGTATGCAAAATTGCCGTCTGCCCACGAGTCGCTGTCATACTGAAATCCGTCGTAATATTCATCTCCGAAGTCGATAAAGCTTATGTCGATCTCCTCGACCTCGTTGACGCTTTGCCCGTTGAGCTTAAGCTCGTATCTCGCGAAGCGTCCGCCGCTAATACCCGGATCCTCTATCGTCTGCTTGTATAGGAATGAGGCTGCGTTCTTAAGAAAGCGCTCGCCCTCGGACGCGGTAAGAAGACGTGTCTCGCGGTATGCATTAACGGCGTTGCCGTCGGCGTGCTCGAGAAGCGCTACGAGGTAGTCGTTGTATCTGTAAATACCTCTGACCTGCGCCGCAAAGCCCGTTCCCGTCGTCTCCGAGTACCAGCTGAAATCGCTGCCGGAATACGACGACGTGCTGAACTTGAACGCGTCGGAGGGGATCGCGTTATAGGAGGACTTGAAAATGTCTTCGGCGGGCGCGGAGCTTGCCTCCGGCTTGCTCGGCTGTGCAGGCTTAGGCTCTGCTTTCGAGCTTGCCGCCTTGGAGCTTGCGGCCTTGGAGCTTGCCGCCTTGGAGCTTGCCGCTTTTGAGCTTGCCGCTTTTGAGCTTGCGGCCTTGGAGCTTGCCGCCTTGGAGCTTGCCGCCTTGGAGCTTGCGGCCTTGGAGCTTGCCGCCTTGGAGCTTGCCGCTTTTGAGCTTGCGGCTTCCGAGCTTGTTGTCTCGGAGCTTGCGGATTGTTCCGGCTCGACTGCCGATGACGTTGCCTCGGTGTCCGCCGGGGTGATCTGTACGGACGATGTTCCCGCGCTCGACCCGCAGCCGGAAAGAAGCGCCGCCGCCGTCAGAAGTGCTGCTGCAATATATAATTTGTTTTTCTTCATATTCCTGACCTCTCTTCGTTTTTACTGCTTGACGTATCCGGCGTCGCCGCTGAACCTGCCATACTCCTTGTCGACGTATATTTCCATAGTCTGACCCTCTTCGGGGTAGTTTTCTCTGCTTTCAAACGTCTTTTCCATCTTCTCGCCGTTGTGCTCGTACTCAACGGTGTATGTGTATTCGGTAACGTGCCACGTCTCCCAGTAGGTTTCGCCCTCGTCGTCGTACTCCCAGTCGCCCGTGTCGTACTCGTTTACGTCCTTTTTGAGGATAGTCGCCGTAACGAGGTCGTAATTCAGCTGTAGATCCGCCTGATGCTCTCGCTCATACGCCTCATGCCGCTCCTGCGCCTGACGATCCTGAACATTTTTTATGCAGTACGCTCCGCCTACCGCTACTCCTGCTATTATTAACGGGAGCAGTATTCTGCCGCCCGAAGATCTTCTGTTTCCTGTCATAATCACACCTGCCTTAGTTGTTGGGAGAAAGTAAATTAAATTATAGTGAACGACAAAACATATTTCCTATACAGCGTATTAATATGGAGCGCAAAGCTAAAAGCTAAAAGCTAAAAGCTAAAAGCTCAAAGCTCAAAGCTCAAAGCTCAAGGCTCAAAGCGCAAAGCTCAAAGCTCAAAGCTTAAATTCCACTTAGAAGGATCATCGATTAATAGGTACTTCATAATGTCGTTTGCTATAAATATAAAAATAATGTCCGACGAAAATGGCCTGAATTAATAGAAGTAAGGCGTGCGGGGTCGGCACGCGCCGACAGGCAATACCGTTGAAGTTTTTTGAAAATGAAAGCTTATCGCCGCATTTGAAGATCAATATGCTGCGCTTAGTCACCGGGCGAAGACCTCTTTTAGGGATCAAATTAGGGCGCGGGTGCTAACAAACGATCATCAAAAACTATGGTCGCGTATTGCCACCGGCCGCTCGGCCGGCCGCTATACGTTGAATCTGAACAGCACGATGTCGCCGTCCTTCATAACGTACTCCTTGCCCTCCGAGCGGACAAGTCCCTTCTCCTTTGCCGCCGTCATCGAACCGCACGCCATAAGGTCATCAAACGAAATGACCTCTGCGCGAATGAAGCCGCGTTCAAAGTCGGAATGGATCTTTCCCGCAGCCTGCGGTGCCTTCGTGCCGTTCTTGATCGTCCACGCTCTGACCTCGGGCTTTCCTGCCGTCAGATACGAGATAAGTCCGAGAAGCGAGTAACATTCGCGGATAAGTCTGTCGAGACCCGACTCTTCAAGTCCCATATCGGAGAGAAACAGCTCCTTCTCCTCCTTGTCCATCTCAACGATGTCGGCTTCGATCTGAGCGCAGATAGGCAGAACGCCTGCGCCTTCACTCTCGGCGATCTTCTTTACAGCCTGATAGCCTGCGTTATTGTCGATACCGTTTGCAAAATCGTCCTCGCTCATATTTGCCGCATAGATGATTGGCTTGTTCGTAAGCAGAGCCACCTCCGAAAGCAGAGCCGCCTCGTCCTCGCTGCACTCTACGCATCTTGCGGGCTGACCCTCCTCGAGTGCCGCCTTGACACGGTTGAAGAAATCGACATCCGCCTGATACTTCTTGTCAGCCTTGACCATCTTCATAGTCTTGTCGATCCTTCTGTCCAAAATCTCAAGGTCGGAGAGGATCAGCTCAAGGTTGATAGTATCTATATCTCTCTGCGGGTCAATGCTGCCCTCAACGTGTATGATATCATCGTTTTCAAAGCATCTTACAACGTGGACGATCGCATCGCACTCACGGATATTTGACAAAAACTTATTGCCGAGGCCTTCGCCCTTGGACGCGCCCTTTACAAGACCTGCGATATCGACAAACTCGATCGTTGCGGGAGTATATTTCTCGGGATCATACATCTCGGCAAGCTTGTCAAGACGCTTGTCGGGAACGGCGACGACGCCGACGTTCGGCTCGATCGTACAGAACGGGTAGTTCGCGCTCTGCGCTCCCGCATTTGTGATAGCGTTAAAAAGTGTGCTTTTGCCGACATTCGGAAGTCCGACTATACCTAATTTCATGATAGCTCATGCTCCTTGATCTAAAATATTAACGTCTGTATTATAGCATAGATACTTCAAATTAACAAGCGTACAGTGAGAAAAATTCCGCTTGTTTCGTCAGATATCGCATGATAGTGTCCGAACATCTCAGAAAACAGAATTATTGCGGATCGCTGTATGTTTTTTATACTCGCTCTTTCCGTATCTCTCAGAACGCTGTTTTCGGTATTTTTTTATCACGACACGCATACACATTGTTTATAAAAATGTATGATACAAGGGGTGTGACTGATTGTACAGGATAAATTTTACGGATACTGTAAAAAAGAGCGTGACGCTCACTATTTTTGCGTTTTTTCTGCTGCTGTGCATTTTTTCGCTGATGATCGGCAGCACGTTCCACATCGCCGATCCGCCCGGGACATATCTCGGAATATCATCGGCAGCGGGAAGTTCCGCCGAACGTACGGACTTTCTCCGTGCGCTCGGCTACTGCCCGAATGATGAAAGCGAGGAGTCGGAAGATGTGACGATACCCGCCGTATTCGGAGACGTGTACACGCGCTATAACGAGCTGCAATCGCTCTCGGGCGGCGATCTGACGCTTTACAAGGGCGCACACTGCACACGATACACATATACCGACAGCGAGACCGGCAAGCGTTTAAATCTTCTCGTTTATAATGACAGGGTGATCGGCGGAGACGTATGCACTGCGGCGCTTGACGGTGAGATGGAGCCGCTGGGAGCGAAAAACAATAAATAATACCGAAACGCCGCCTAAAGACATTTTTCACTATTCATTATTATTAAGCCGCCGCACGATTAAGTGCGGCAGCGTCACTCCCCCCGGACTGTTTTTCTTAACGTTCACAGCCCTCTTAGGCTTCAAGTCCCGTTTGCTTATTTTAAAATAAAAAAAGCCGTAGTTAATCTCTTAACTACGGTCTCTTTTGGTGCGAGTGACGGGACGCAAATTTCCAAGGGAAATTTGCACTGCTTGCCGACCCAATGCTTCGCATTCGGTACCCGGCTGCGCACCTGCGAACTAAAAAACAGTCCCCCGGACTGTTTTTCTTAACGTTCACAGCCCTCTTAGGCTTCAAGTCCCGTTTGCTTAATTTTAAAATAAAAAAAGCCGTAGTTAATCTCTTAACTACGGTCTCTTTTGGTGCGAGTGACGGGACTTGAACCCGTACGTCATTCAACACACGCCCCTCAAACGTGCCTGTC
>ONIC01000059.1 GCA_900317815.1 uncultured Eubacteriales bacterium
AATCGATTCTGCAGAATTTTTTCGGATGCGCATCGTATTCAACAAATCTTGACCTATCGTTATTATTCATTGCAAACTCCTCTCACATATATTGGATTTATTTCTGTTTTTTATATAGAAATCATCATTGGGATATGTTATAATATTAAATATATAAGTCCATCTTTGAAACTAATTAACATTCTTGATGAAAGGAGAACTCAACCTATGATTAGTTCAAATACTCTTACATACAAACCATATTATTATGCACACGCTGATGATGGAAGTGAATACATAGTTATCTATGGGAATGCAGTAACCATAGCCAATGAGTTTATCGCTCATTGGCTTAGCGAAAAGCTCAATCTATCTACAGCTAAAATGCAATTGGTTAGTCAAAACTGTATCATACCGTCTGATTATACTCTTGCTATAGAATGCATAGAAGGTTTAAGAGGCGTTAGAAACTTTAACCTCCCTAAAAAACTTCAAGAGGAATTGATTGGTCACCTGACAGTATGTTATTTACTTGGGAATCTTGATAGCGTTCGGTTTTACACAGATAGTGAACATGTATATGCCTTTAATTATCGTAATGCCTTTCACTTCTCCGGTTCGCCATCTTCAGGCAATGATGATAAAGAATTGAAAAAAGAAAATTTAAAAAGATACAAGAATTATCTTCGCTCGGTAGATTTTGATGTTTCGGAATTAGCCGAGAAATGGAGTATTGCAACAGAGCAATTAAGAACAACCATGATTGACTATTCAAAAAGACTTTTACAAATCACATCGAAAGATATAAGAGAATTAAAAAAAGAACTCTGTAAGCTTTATTCAGAGGACTTAGTTGATATATATGTAAATCATATATCATCTTTAAAATCTCATGTAACAAAGTATAGCTAAAAATTGTTTATAGTGCTGCTGCACATTGTGTTCGTATTGCTTGACCGTTCCTGCAAAGGAACGGTCATTTTTTGTTAATCCCATATCGGTAAGGTGTAATAACTATAATCATACGACTAGATTTATTATACCATAAACAGTATATATAATCAATAACCGTTAAGATAAAAATATGCGCGACTCTAAAAAGTTTATTTTGACACTAGCCCGCTTTCCGTGTTAGCGTATGCTTCAAGACGTGCTATGCGCTTTGGCGTGGCAGGATGCGATCTATAAAGAGCATCCGTAAAACTTAACTGTCTGTGCGATTCGGGTGCAGCATAAGATAGAAAGTGTGAAAGCTGTAATCCGTACCCAAGTTGTGCACTGTATCTGTCACAACGATATTCACACGAACGGTTCAAACAGCCTATGATCGCTCTGGCGAGTAAGACGATACCTTTCTGAAACAAATCAAAAACACAGCTTATCACTGTCGTTGTTCCTTTGAAAAATATTATTCCAAACCAAGAAGCAAAGAAACCACACACGAGGAAGACAAGAAACATGATGGCAATAAACGAAAAAGACAAAATACTTATGCCCACACAAATCATCATTATACCAGAAAAAAGTGCTCGGGAAAACTCCGCATCAAGGTTGACGGTATGACTTATCTCATGCGAAAGCACAGCATTAAGAGTCATTGGGTCTGTGTTGTCGAGTGTGCCTCTTGAAACAGATACACAGTGCATTCCATAAGCCGTTGCCTGCATATCATGATCTCCGTCAATAAGGTAGAACTTTACTCCTGAAATATTTATGGAACTGACATTTTTTACATCTTCTGTAATCTGTTTTTTAGCAGCGTCCAAGCGTGAACGCTCATACGAAGGAAGTTTGTCCGAACGTACTGCTCCTTCTTTAAATAGTGCAATATACCCTCCAAATAGCACATACAGCGCAATAATGCCCGTCACTGCAGAGGCAACAACAAGATCGTTAAACAACACATACATAGTCAAAAAGTCAAGTGCAAGCATCGAAGTAACTTTGATTATTCCTGGTAGACGAATCATAGTAATACCCCCTCGTATGTAATATCAGAATTGGAATATAACCTGCGTACCTCCACAGTCGATTATAGCTGTACCAGAGCATAAGGAATTGATAGTTTCCTTACGAAAACGTGCTTCACGCACAGGAGCATTGCTGATTTCTGTCTCTGTCCTGTTAGTACCAAGGAGCATATCAAAAGCGTTGTACGCCCTAATGCGCTTATCTACGCTAACTGTGTATGAACGCTTAACAACATCAACATATCCGCAGCAGGCTTCAATCTTTTCGCAGCTCGCCATATTGTCGTGACGACTGTAAACACGAATGTTGAAACAGTTCATCAGCACATTAAGATCGCTCTCACTTAAGGAGAACGCATCTGTTGTTATCAAATGTACACCCGCTGAGGTCGGGATCGATTTTATTAATCCCATCAGAAAAGCTCTGTCGCTCATGCCATCATCAATGATCACAACAGTACATTGATCGGGTCTTTTTTTGATAAACGAGAGCATAATCTTACACATAACCTGCTGCATCGCAGGATCACTCGAGTATTCTCCTATCGGCAAATGCACCGCAGTACTGCGCTCCGGTTTTTTCCTTCCATCAATGAAAGGTGCCAGCATCATAAGGAACATCTCAAAATCAGCAGCTGCGGCGCTAACCTCAGAATATCTAGCAAGCAAATATTCACAGCTGTCCGTTGAAAGCATCCCTATCTCAACAAGCTGTTGAAGCTTCCATTTGATCAATGCAAAACTGCCGTACTCTTCGAGTGTTTTAACGGTAAGAGCCCCTGTATTTCCGAGACGAGATTCGGTCTCTTTCACAAAAGAGAGATAATTTAGCACCTTCATAGCTTTTGTGCATTCAAAACCGAGGTCAATGAGCAAACTTCTCAACCGACTGATTTCACTAATAGTCGAAGTCTCCAATAAGTCACTACAAAGATCGATCTCGCCATCGAGAATACCCGAAACCTGATATCTGCCAAAAGTATTATAATCGAACCCGCTCTGTGTATTGTCAACCACGAAAAGAAGTTTCCCGGAGCAATAAGAAGAGTTAACTATATCGTTGCCTATTACACGTCTAACATACGGATCAACACCACTGATAAGATATTTGAGTAAAAAGCTTCGTGAGTGAGTACTGCAATAAGAGTTAATGTATTCAATATAGTTCATATTACTTCCCCTCCATATTGATATAGACCTTCTGTGGTCTGTGAGAGTCTATCTTAATTACACACTCGCCTGTGCGTAGGGATGCGAACTCTTCGTCTGTGATTATAGGCTCCTTCTCGCTTTTTATCAATACATTGTCATAGCGGGAGGCCGGAAGGATGATGCGTTCCCTGTATTCTGAGCCGAAAAGTGTCTGCATAGTCGAGATTGTTTTAGGATCACCAAGTCGGAAGCATAAAAGCTGCGGAAAACCTGCCAGCCCTCCGTTTGTGATGTGCTCGTTAAAGTCCGGAGCGCATCCAAACAAATTTTCGAGACTTTGAGATGTCAATAGGATTTGAAGACCATTTTCCCGACCGAGGTTAGCAGCCTGAAAAAGGCCAAAATCTACTGCCTTCCCACCCTCTGACATCTTATCTATTTCGTCAAGCACCATAAGCACCGGCGACGTATTGCCCACTGTGTTGGACATCTTGTGATTCTTAATTTTTCTGAGGTAATATAGAAAGAACGGTCTGCTGATCTCCGCTTTTTTCAGATCGTACAGCAGAAAAAGATTTTTGCCGTATTTACCGTCGAGCCAGTTCTGAATCGTATCTGTTCCATCCATAATAAAGGTTCCGGAAAACTTTTCCAATGCCTGATTAAAAAAGAATTGGATATCCGCAGCCCTTCGCTCCGGCGTATACTTCTGTATTTCGTTCGGGTCGCAGCCCCAATCGCGGTATATTATAGAATGATTGTCCGGATGCTTTGCAATATAAGAAAGGATTCGATACGGATAGAACCATCAAGCTTAATTAACTGTGCCTTTTTTTGGTCGATTGCCTTCCGAGCACGTTTCTGTCCCAGACTCTTACCAATCACAGAAATCTCATCGTCAAGTGAACTCATGAGGATCTGAGCTTCGCTTCTAGACTCTTCCGTTGACTCTTCAAGAACCTTCATTGTTATTGCAATGCAGTCAGTAAACGCTGCTATGCGCTTTGCGATAAACGCCGAATCTTCCACCTCACCTCTATTGCGCTTAAATAAGCGATCAAACATACCGGTCAAATAGCAGAAATACAAGATATACCTGCGGAACTTTTGCTTGTAATGTTTTGTTTTCATAGAAATTCCCCCTAAAATCATACGTGTTATGTTTTGCGGTTTCATTGTATAAATTATACAATATATCCCAAATAAAAGTCAAAAACTTATATCATAAGATAAGTTTTCTTATAGTAAAAAAAGAGACTCGGTCGAACCAAGTCTCTAATCTGTATCAATATCTGATCCTGTAAAATCTTCCGTATTTGAACGATCTTTTTTAAATTGTGTGAATCTGAAAAATCATATTTACACACTTAGATCAGTACACAATTAATTAGAATGATAGAAATATAATTACACTATTCGATTTGTGATAATACCCTTTTGACTTCAGCACATATTGATAGCTTGTGTTCCTTTGTGTTAATGACCTTCCCATTTATGACTGTCTTATCAGCTTGTGCACTTGCATCCGATTCATATAACAACAAAAGATCATTCCAAACAGATTTTTCTTTACTGAAATCACCTTCAGTTATGTGTTTAAAAATACTGCTTTGAGTAATCTCAATTAAATGAGGGTTATTCTTGTCATAATTCTCCCAAGGCAATACATACGGAATAAAATCGTCATGGTGTGCTATAAAGAAAGTAATCAGGCGTATTTCTTTCTCATCGTACCCTTGCTGACAAAGAATATCATACGCTAATTCTGCAGATTTTTTTGAATGGTTATAAAACCTCAATCTGCCATCTTGCTCCTTTGCGACTATCGGTTTTCCAATATCGTGATAAAACGCAGCCGTTTGGAGAAGTTCAAGAGAAGTACTGACAAAGTTTCTCCTATTGTTTATTCCTTGAACTGTTCTGAGCGAATGCTCCATTAAGTTGTAACAATGATGAGGATTACGTTGATCATATCCTACCATATTTGCGGCGTCTTTCCCCGCTAATATTTCCACCATTCCTTTGTTCATATTTAACCAATTCTCTATTGGCTCCAACAAAGACATACAAAAATCATGCTTGTCAATCATCATTATCACCTATCCTTTTCCTTGCTCCTAAATAACTCAAGTTGCTGGTCTATACGATCCATAATACCTTTGTAGATGGTATGTTTCTTATCAAGAAAACGAATATATGGCCCGTAACCCATAAGCCGTATTAATATATCTATTTCATCATTCTCTAAATAGTATATTGTCAATCTGTATATCTTCCGATCATCATCTATTAATTCACAACGTTTACGCCAAGGAGAAAACTCGTTCAGTATTCTATCCGGGATATTCCTTGTATCTTTAAACTCAATAGTAATCGATTTACTGTTATTTTTAATATACTTAGCTAATGCATATTTACACTCTTCCATATTAAAAACATTTCCCGCTTTTCGAATGTTTTTAATTCTTTCAAGATTCATAACCACTATTTTCTTTGTAGTTTGACACATCAAAAACACTCGGAAACGGTCATCCCGTTTAGAGTATTCTATATGAATAGGGCAGTAACAACCTTTAATATTATTCCCTTTCCCGGATCTATAACTAATGTGTAAAGCCTCGCTATTATGTATCGCAAACATTATTAGTCTAAATGTATCTGAATTAACCATGTACTGACGAGAATGATATCTATCAAAAACTTTTATATCAGACATATTTATCGGTTTTATACCACTTGGAATGAGCGAACAAAGACTCTCAATAGTTTCAGAAGATAGAAACAACTTCATTTTTTCGTCCTGCAAGATCGTGTATAGCCAACGAAGTTCCCACGCCGAAAGAGGAACTACATTATAATACAAATTGATCTTACTATTCAACACCGATCTGTATTTTCTATAATACAGATAATTATTCTTTCCGTCTGAACTACTATCCACCCACTTTCCGTCACTAAAACAGCCGCGCCGTACAAATCGATTGGTTGCTAATGCCGAAAAAATATTAAAACTACTATTCGGACTGAAAAGAGCTCTTCTTGAGTTAGAACCTAATTCGCTTGTACGCCTTTCATATACAGATTGAACGCATTCACGGAATTCTGCCTCGGATAAATAGTCTTTACCCTCGTTATTAAACTCATAAATCGACGAAAGTGCATCTCCGAAAGCCATAAAATAAGAGCCGAAAAACTTACTGAAAATAGCATCTCTATCATAGTCATTAATAATGGAATATGTGTATTCTTCTGGAATAAACCAGTTCACATTAGATGAAGTATCCGTCTTCAATCCAGCATAAATGTAATCCATCTTCTTGTAAGAATCCGTATCAACAGCAAGATCAAAAATGTCTGTATCGAACCCCGAATAATCGAGGATTCTAGTATACAAGCTCCTTACCCAAGGGCGCATTTCTCCGGGATCACTCACACTAATGGTAAATTCGATTATATCACGATCTACTTTTATCTTTCCATGTCTTTGTTCACGTTGCATTCTATTATGAATATAGTATTCTGTTTCAGGATCATACTTAATCCAGAGTTTAACTTCCTTTGGCAATACGGGTGATTTCGCATTGTTCTCTTGTTCATCGGTTGTAGAAACTCCCCATGAAGACTCAATATTCACCTTTGCGTTAACAATCTCACTCCTCACCCACGGTATAGCCAACGATATCTCTTCTGCGCCCATTTTGATATCTTTTACAAATTCCAGTTTTGATATCAAATCGATTCGAATACTCGAATAACTGTGATTATGCGGAACATAAATTACAAGATATTCACGACCATTTGTTTGACTAATTCTGATTTGCAGCGGATAACAAAGCAAAGAACACTCAGATCCATTTAAAGGGTTTGAATGAGTTAACTTGCACCAGTACTTTTTTTCAATGGCTTTTAAAACATCTATAAGTATGTAATCATTAAGAGCCTGTGCAAAATACTCATGTTTAAATCTAAAAATACTTTCATTACCTCTATTTATACGAGACAAAATGTAAACTCCAAACTCGCCAAGGACAAAGTATCTTGAAAAGAAATCAATAGCATCCAAGAATGACTCCTTTTCATTTCCACATTTTTCTATAAAGCCATGAAGAGTGGAATGGCTCAACTCCCATTTTACATTTCTCTTATCGGCGGTAGTTTCATGAAGGAAACGCATGCTTTTTATGGAATCAAGGTATTTTCTGATATTCTGGTCTTCCTTCAAAAAAACAATATAATAGTCTTCATCCAAAGAAACGATATCCCGGTCTTCCTTCGAAAGGTTGATATTAGGTTCGCAAAAAGTCCCGAGCTGTTGGTAAGTCAATACCCCTTTAGAAAGGTTTTCAAAGAACCGGTCTATCAAACAGCTATGACTCAAGTCTGATAGAACTTCATTATATCTTTTTTCTGTAATTGCTGTCATTTCCGGCAATGATTCATCACACACCGAAACCAAACTTTTAGATAACCCATAGGTATTGCCAAAAGCAAGAATATCTTCTTCATAACTTTTTTTGATTTCCTGTGGTACATCACCAACAAAAGAAAACAATCTCTCCGCCGGTTCATACTTATCGCTTAGGGCGAGTATGGTGTTGAAAAAATTAATCAAATCGGAATCACTATACATAGAAAATCTGTAAACTCTATGAAAAGGATTACACTCTTGTGATTGAGAGTCACCGGTAATAAAAGCTATCATTTTTCTGTCTGAAGACCACTCAAAATACTTGTTCTCCTGCAGAATATTTGTTAAACGCACCCAATCCTCATCAAGAGTCTTTTTCTTCTCCGGAAGCATCGAGTAATTCATAAATCCGTATGTATAATAGTTGCGCAAAGGATTGCGGAATTTTTCTATAAACTTGCTTTTTATTAATTCGTCGTGAGTTTGATTTGTAGGCAAAATAATCACGCTCCTTTGAAAACGTTCTGACCGTCCCCGAAAGGGTACGGTCATTTTTGTCAATCCCATATTGGTAAGGTGAAACAAGAAAGCCAACGTGGCTGGTGGCCATACTGAAATTTATTTACAGGTATCAATTCATTATATGTAAGGTAAAAAAACACTCGGCAAAAAGCCGTGCGGCAACACGCAATGTCTATCCTCCACGGGGAAGGTAAACAATCCTCACACAACATTAACCATTCCAAACCCCTGCGCCGAACGGCTGCCCAGCCCCGTTTGATATGCAAAATCAAGCAGTTGAGGCGAGCCGCTCAGTTCAGCTTTAAGGTGATATGCCGTGATCCAGATACTTTTATATCGGGTCACTATTTTTTTTGCATCACCTTTGTACAGAAATTCAAGCTTTGATTCTTTGCCGGTAAAGGCTCTGTATTTGGAGGAGATATTTCCGCATATAATCTCGGTAAACTTTTCCTGTTCAGGTGAGCAGTATAATGTTGAACCGTCTTCGTTATTGATCCTTGCAATTATCGGCGAAGCAGTAACAATATTCAGTTTATCCTGCTGTATATGAATATCGGACAATTCGACCTGACGTATCTCAAGCTCTTGATCAAATAAGCAGAGCGTGTCTCTCATCAGAAGTGCACGTTCATAAATGTCGCAAAACTCTTCGGACGGACTTCTCACTTCAAAACTGATTCTGCCGGTTACCTTCATTTTTCCGTTGCTTACGGTGTAATCTCCTTTAACGCCGCCGAATGTGAACATACGGAAATAATCATAGCCCTTGTCGTGAATAAACTTGGAATATGACGGATCATCTCCGAGAACATTGTATATACTGCTCTGCACCTGATAGTTATAATTGAACGGCATGAGGAATTCATTTTGCGGAGAAAGAGTCACTTTGATTTGCATTGAATTATCTCCTTTTTTGGTATTACTGTATCTTTGATATAATAAGGTTGTTCATTTGGTCGTAGGAGTCATTCTTTTTTACAGGGATCCCGATAGCAGGCAGTGCCTTTTCGATACGCTTCATCACACCGTCGGGAGTTATTCCGTCAAATTTGAATCCGTAAGCAGTATTATTCCTGCGTTCCTTCCATTTGGCTTTGGTGTAATCCATTATAGCCTCGGGGTCGGCAGATATCATTTCATGTGTAGTCGGATTTCTTACTACCTCTTCAAAAAATCCCAAAATAACAATATTCTCGTACAAAGACTTGTTTTTCTCGTCTTTTGACAGAACACTTTCTGCGATCACTCTCAAATGCGCATCCATGACTATACCGTAATTAAACTTCTGAAATACTCCTGTCAGTATTTTTTCTATTTCGGTATCCTTGAGCTTTTCTTCACTCCAAAGAGCAAGACCATCTCGTGTTACCGTCGTATACTTATCAAGCTCCACCCCGCATCTGCCGATGCAGATCTCTAATATCTCCGCCAAAAGAGCGGTAAAAGCACGAATAAAATCGGCATACTCCTGCTTATGCAGCTTGATCTTCAGATTAAGATAATACTCAAAAAGTGTACGATTTGTATTCGGGTACGGCAGCTCAAATCCATATTTTCTCAAAGCGTTCTGAGCAGCCGGAATGTCAAACTTTAATCTGGTGTCGGCAGCACGCAGCAGCTCCATGAAATCCTCGGGGAAATAATTGTTTGAAAGCGTATCTGTAAACGTCAGTGCGGCGCTGTAGTTGTACTCCTTGATGAATTTCACCAGCGTATGCGTATAGAACTCGGTGAGCATCTGAAGGCTCTTCGTGTCATACGTTCTGTCGGTATGATCGGGTTCGTTGTCTTTATTGTTCTTCCACTGCTCCTCAGGGTCGTAATTATACCTGTCCTCCTTATGGGGATTAATTGATCTTTCAGGTGTCGTTACACTAATAGGAGTAAAATTGTAATCGGCAAGGGCAGAAAGAAACTGCAGACAGTACTTCATAGCAGGCGTACCCGATGCAATGTTCACAATAAGCTCGTCGCCGTCATTCATTTCGGAACGTATTCTAGTTATATCACGCTTGATGATCGGGTAAACAACGTCAAAGCTGTCGGGGCGTTCCAGATTTTCCTCATTTATCAAAACGACTTCAAATGAATGATCAAGTATTTTCCCCAGCTGTTCAAGACAATAAGTATACCTCTGATCATGCTCCTGAAACATACCCATTTCCATAGAAATAAGTATATACACCTTGTCAGGCTTGCGGTGTCTGCAAATATGAAGCAGGCTCCCGTCATGGTTATTGCTGATAGGATCTGTTCCGCCCACAGCAGAGTATAAAATTAAACTCATCTTTTCATCCTTCCTTTACTCACAGCATCAGATAATTGTTATCTCCGTTTCGCCCATTCTGTACTGTTGCTGATTAAACATCGTTGTTTTGAGAATATGTGGAGAAACCTCAAGTGAAATATCGCCTGCATTCTTTGCTCTGAATCCCAAAGCGGAAAGAATTTTTACTGTAATTTCTTTGCCTTCTTCCCTACCGAACATATTATATATAACCGTCTTAGTCGGAAAACCTGTGTTCCCACCAATGTATACCGTGTTGTCGGGCAAGGTCTGCGGCGTTTTATAAAAAGCGTTCAAAAAGCAGTTGCAGTACGTTCTTGCAAAGAGCTTGATAGAATCCAGAATAAACTCAACCGTTATGTCTGTTACAGCCGTATCTATCTTTAAATCAAAAGTAATACGTGTTCCAGGCTTGAGGCATTCCATATAAGTCGGCAGATTAGTTACATCACCGTTTAGCTTGCGGTCATTTTTCTGGCAAAGGGCTAAGCAATCGGTATCGAGCGGCTCGCTGTCGCTTATAATAATACCTTGCATGATGTCGTTGACTGCGTTAAATCGATGCTTCGGCTTTTCATTCAGCTTTCCCAGTGTATAGAATGTTTTTACCTGTAAGTCTCTTCCTTCCTGTCTTAACAAATCTTTCTGCCTTTTGGTGAAATCTGCATTTCTAACAGCCTTGCGATCCTCATCATACGATGAACTTGAACTCATAATATAATTCGCAAGCAGCACTGTGCGGAGACACCCTTTTAGAGAAGTTCCCGGAATATATGGTTTTCCGTAAGCGTCCTTAACAAAAGTATCTATATCAAACTGCTTGCCTTCGATCACCAGATCGCTGCTGTCAATCTCATAAGCAATAACACTTTCCAGCTCGCTGTTTGTTATTCTGTTTCTTCTGAAATATTCACGCAGATCATAACCGCCCTGATACGACATATATTCAAGATAGCTGTCGAACAATCCTTTGGAGTTTATAAGAACGGCAAATTTTTCGAGGTCAATAATCTTCGCTTTCTTCATACGATGGTCATAATAGTACTCTTTCTTTTTCAGCGTTCTTCCCGATCCAATATGAACCGGCGACTGCACCTTCAATATTATTTTATAGTACTGGATTTCCCCATTCATAATTATATATCAACTCCTATCCACATAGGTATAGCAGCCCTGTATACAGGATGAGTATCATCTCTGGAGACATTCATTATCCTGCCGCTAAATCTGTTTTTAAAGCAGGAACCTGCAGCGAACATATAAACATCTCTTTTACGAATGTTGTTAAGATTCTCGTTGTACGAGCCAATAAAGCCTCCTCTTTTTATCACCATATATTCTGCGTCGATAAGGCATCTGTCAAGCTCCTCGTCTTTTGGATACGCTGTTGAGAGCAATACAGAAATATCTTTATCTCCAGAGAGAAGATTATTAAATGAATTCGGAATATCCTCTTTCGTCATGGTAAAACCGCCAAGCCCCGCAGAACGCCTTCCGCCCAATCCGGAGTAGGATAAGCCGTTAAGCAGTTCTTCTATTAATCTGAAATCGTGATCATCTTCATATCCCACGATAATGTATAATCCGCAATCGGGCTGAAATCTGTATACACCGACCTGATAAGGAACTGCGCCTTCTTCACGGTCGATCACGGCAGACGTCTTAACGTTTACTACGCCCAGATCCTCTGTAAGACCAAGCTGAGCTTGAACGTCCAATTCTCCCGTAAAGAAATCAAGATAGTTGTCAACGCTGATGTACTTAAGCTTCTTGCTCTGCTTTTTTAAGATGGAGGAATTTTGCGTACTGTCAGTTTTTCGATCGATATAAATACATGGCTTAGGCAAAAAGTAATTTATTCCCTTGTATGGAAGTGCGTCCGAGAATGAAAGACGCCCGTTTTCGACAAGATTTTTAAATCTATCTGCCGTTTCGTCACCTGATTTAAGAGCTTCTACAAACAGAGCAGAAAACAAGCTATCCGAGCGAAAAACAGTTTCTGTACTGTCGAGAGTTCCTGTTCCGAAATGGACTCCGGCAGTAAATGTCAGTTTGAATAAAGAATAGTTCATACCGTCACTTCCTCAAGAAGTTTTCTGCATTTCTCGACTATTGATTCGTCGATCAGCCCCATTACAGGTATTGCCGACAGGTTTTTAAATCTGATCTTACCGTAGCCTCTCGAGCCGCTGCCTCCGATATAATCCAACTGCAAAAGCTTTAATCCTTCAACGATCACCTTAAAATCTTCCTCAACTTCAGAAACTGCATTATCCGGATTATCGGCAATAACCTCATATACAAACTTCAGAGGAAATCTGCATCCTCGTACTGCTCGCTCCATTTGGCGAGGATTCGCAACTCCTGTCAGACGGTTTATCGTGTTCTCAAACTTAACCTCCGTAACGCTCATAGCACCGGATTCGAGAATCTCCTGTCGGCTTTCCTCGGTAAGAAAAGCGTCGCTGAAAATCAGTCTTGAAGGCATAGCCGTGTCGCTGTTTGCCGCACCGAAAAGGCGCTTTATGCGAATGTCGTCCCCATCGTGCTTTGTGAAGTAATTATCATTATATGTTCTTGCAAGAAGGGTCCTCATTTTGCCTTTCAAAGTGCTGCCGGGTATCATCGGATAATGATTAATAGGATCCTTAACAATAGCATTATCAACCGCTCCGATAGCAGAAAATTCCGATGACCCGCCGATATGCATACCGGTGATAACCTCTATCTCTCCTGTGATTTCAATTTTTCCGTACATAATAGCATCCTCCCGTTAATCATCCTGTCCGCCCTTGAACTTTCGATAAGCGACAAGAGCCTCCATGTATCTTGCAAAAATCAAATACTTTCCCTTATTTCTCGCCTCGCAAACTTCGTCCAAATGCTCTATCAAATGGCTATTTTTGATAAACAGACCAACCTTATCCTGACGTCCGGACTCATATACCATTCTAACTTTCAGATACATAAGTTTCGATATTATTGTTCCTTCTAATTTTGTACTTCCGGAATTTATAACCGTATTGTAAATCTCCGAATTAAGAGATAGAAGATTCCTTATCTGTGAAGTAGTAAGTAAATAAGTGTTATTACCCGGTCTATTCTCAGTAAGATGATTAATCACTTTCTCAGCTAAAACCACATAATTATCGCTTGTTAAATCTTCATAAGGCAGTATCGCAAGTTTGCTTTTATCCTGCTTATAATTATTCTTTCCGTTATTCCGGTTAGTGTCATTGTTCCGGTTGGGACGATTGTTAGACCTATGGTTTGAATTGTATCCCGGCATCTTTATCACTCCTTATCGCTCACACGTATTAGGTATGCGTACAAATAAATCGCTGTAATAAGCTCTTTTCTATCTTTATCATTGAGGATCCATCTATACAGCTTCTCGGAGAATTCCCTGTATATCCTCCTCTTTTCGATATCCCTTTTATTCTTCGGTTCCATTCTCGAAAGCAGGTATGCATAACGAGCGATATTGATCTGATCGGAAGAATTTCGAAGATAAAACAGAAGATTATATAAGAAATTTTTACCATAATCATCAAGAGAAGAAAAGAACACCTTTAGTGCCGACAGTTTTTCTTCTACTACCGATTCTTTCAACTCCGTCCACGAATATGTTCCGCTGCGGTCAAATAGTGTAACTGCATTTTTCGTTGGAGAGCAGCCGGAAGGATATGACTTTGACGCACTCTCCAAGACTTCTATTTCCTTCGCCGACAAGGCAATCGGGTATGTATCTGCGTAAATCCCTATTCCGGCAGAAACTGTCAATGTGCCCTGCGTAAATCGTCTGAATGCATCTGTAATATCGACCGACAATCCAATAACATCATTCCATGCGCCTATGAGAAATACATCGTCCCCACCGGAATAAACTATCAGTGCATTACGCTGTTTGTTTGCTTTATTGAGCGCATACGAACCGTTAGCTAAGATGTAATTGATATTTCTCTTAAAGAAGATAGAAAGCTGTCTTGACAAAGCCGATGTGCGCAGGATATTCAGATACTTCGTGCCGTCCTTTTTTCTATTAAATCCGCTTACAAATGCGTGCCCCAGATTATCAACGTCACTGCGCATAACAGCAATTCTATTTATCCCCTCGGAAGCCTCAGCGAGCTTCTCCATATGATCGGCAGAATGATACGAGCCTACGTAGAGCATAACAGCTGTATCGGCACCAACATACATACAGTTTTTTGAGTAACAGCGAACATATCCGCTGTCATTGGTTATGGCATTTTCGATCGTTTCTTTTCCAAAGCCGTCAGCTTCATTTACATCATAACACGCCTTGAGATAACACCCGAAAGGAAGCTGCGGACCATTGATCTTTGTTTTCGTAATGCAGAAGTACGGCGCATTCATAATATCTGATGAAATTGCGATCAGCGAACTGCAGAACGGGCAAAGATTATTGTCGTTCACGGTCGACACTGTGCTGCAGACTCTGCATTCACGAGTGCCATCGGAATCGTCCTTCATATTCAGCCTTACTAAGTCACTCTTTGAGTATCTGCGAAGTTTCTTTCTGCTGATCTCTCTGCTCATTGTGACAAACAGCTGAGAATAGCTGCCTTCCGTCTTATTGTTCAGGGCATTGGCGCTGCACGCTGCCTGCCCTCCTGCAATGAACAACCCGCTGCCGAAGCTGTCGATAAACCAACTGTTGACTTCCGTCTCAATATTGCTGATAGTTTCCAAAACAGCGTATGTATTAGGCAGCAAAACATAGCAGTGAGCGCCGCCGCTATAAATCAAATTACATCTGGATAAGCCTACTCTTTCCAACACTTCATCAATAATGTGTTCCATAAGTATTTCAAGATAAAACGAACGTGATCTGAGAGTTTTAAGTGCCTGCGACGAGTGTATCGTATAAATGAAACTCTGAACACCAGAGATATCCATAGAATATAGTATAAAAGCATTTTCCGTGCAAAAGCTTTCAAATCCGTCATGAACTACTGATTTGTAATCTGTAATACCTTGATTTTCAAAATAAGAATACATACAGTTTGCAATAGAACAAGTGAGCTTTATCTTGTCGCAAAGTGAAATATCAGTCTCCTCATCTCCGACAACAGCAGGATAATATGTAAGCAGATTTTCAACTGTACAAAGCAGAGATTTAAGATCCTTATCAGTGGGGCTATTCTCATCGACAAGGTCAATCGCTTCTTTGAGTTCTGATTTCACACGGAGTGTATAAGTCTCGTCCAACATAGAATGGCTTGCATCGGGATAATTTATCTCGTCAGCATCACTTAGTGCAGCGGAGCGGTAATAACTGTTTCCGTTGTTATCGTTGAGAAGATTAAAAATACTTCTCAAACTTTTTTTACTGCCAGGAGATTTTTTAACGATTAAATTCTGTGACGATATTTTCTCGGCAGTTTCAATTATGTATTCGATTGAGTCATCTGATTTGTTCTCGGAACAAGTATTTTTATCGCAAATCAACGACGCAGCACATCGCCGAATCGCACTAAGTATTATTTTTTTCTGTATACTGTCCATTCTGGAATTGTCAACATCCGTTCAGTCAAAAAACACCCAAAATTCTAACAGCAGTAGATCAGGCGGCACGGACAGAGTCGATGCTACCA
>ONIC01000127.1 GCA_900317815.1 uncultured Eubacteriales bacterium
AGGCCACGGCTCAGGCTGGGGCAAGACGGCAGGTAAGGGCCACAAGGGTCAGAAGGCAAGAGCAGGTCACGGTATGCGCCCCGGCTTCGAGGGCGGTCAGATGCCGCTCCAGAGACGTATCCCGAAGAGAGGCTTCAACAATATCTTCGCTAAGGATATAGTAAGCGTGAACGTAGGTACTCTCGAGAAGAAGTTTGAGAACGGCGCGATCGTTGATATCGACGCTCTCGTAGAGGCAGGTGTCTTGAAGAATTCTTTCGATGGTGTTAAGATCCTTTCAAACGGAACACTGACAAAGAGCCTCACAGTAAAGGCGACTGCTTTCTCGGCGACCGCTAAGGAGAAGATCGAAGCAGCCGGCGGAAAGGCTGAGGTGATCTAATTGTTCAAGACGATTCAGAACGCTTTTAAGATCCCCGACCTCAGAAAGAAACTTCTTTTTACACTTTTGATCGTCATCGTGTTCAGATTCGGTTCCGTTATTCCGGTTCCGTTCCTGAACAGAGATGCACTTAAAACATTGATGGATCAGTATGCAGGCGACAACGTTCTTGCTTATCAGAATATGCTCGCCGGCGGCGCTTTTGCAAACGCAACGCTCTTCGCAATGGGTATCACACCGTATATCAACAGCTCCATTATTATGCAGCTCCTTACGGTAGCTATCCCCGCTCTCGAGAGACTTGCCAAGGAAGGCAACGAGGGCAGAAAGAAGATCGCTTCCATCACAAGATATGTAACAGTAGGTCTCGGCCTTATTCAGGGTACGGCTTACTACATTTTCCTCAGACGCTCCGGAATCATCGTTTCCGATTGGAGAGACGGCGGCTACGGCGTGTTTGCATGCGCAGTAATCATTCTGACGTTTACAGCAGGTACTGCGCTCGTCATGTGGCTTGGTGAGCAGATCAACGTTCACGGCGTGGGCAACGGTATCTCGATACTCCTTTTTGCAGGTATCATTTCGAGAGCTTCCTACCTCGTATCGCAGCTCGTAAGCTTCTGGACGATGGCTCTTAACGGACAGACAAAGTACTTCTTCTTCGTTCCGATTTATGTAGTGATCTTCTTCGCAGTAATCTGGCTGATCACATTCATGAACGATGCAGAGAGAAGGATCCCTGTTCAGTACGCTAAGAGAGTAGTCGGCAGAAAGATGTACGGCGGTCAGTCCACACACCTTCCTATCAAGGTCGCAATGGACGGCGTTATGCCGATCATCTTTGCAAGCTCGATCCTTTCGATCCCCGCAACTGTCAACCTTTTCGTTAAGGCTGAGTCGGGCTTCTGGAAGAGCTTCTTCGATTTCTTTAATTCGTCGAACGTCGGCTACATGGTAATTTACTTCGTCCTCATCATTATGTTCGCTTATTTCTATACGACAATTCAGTACAACCCCGTAGAGATGGCTAACAATCTACGTACAAACAACGGTACTATCCCCGGTATCCGTCCGGGCAGACCGACAGCAGACTACATTGCAAAGATACTTTCGAGAATTACGCTTATTGGCGCACTGTTCCTCTCGCTCGTTGCACTCATTCCGCTCATCTATGGTAAGATCTCCGGTATGACAGGTATGTCGCTGAGCGGTACGTCAATTATCATTATCGTTGGTGTTGCACTCGAAACCGTTAAGCAGCTTGAATCTCAGATGATGATGCGTCATTATAAGGGATTCCTTGACTGATAAGGATAGGAGAACAATTATGAATATTATTCTTTTAGGCGCACCCGGCGCCGGTAAGGGTACTCAGGCAGAGAAGATCTGCGAGTATCTGGGTATTCCCACGATCAGCACGGGCAACATCATCCGTGCTGCGCTGAAGAGCGGTACAGAAATGGGACTCAAGGCAAAGGCTTACACAGAGTCAGGCGCTCTCGTTCCCGATGAGATCGTTATCGGTATTATCAAGGAGCGTCTCGCCGAGGATGACTGCAAGCGCGGTTTTATCCTCGACGGATTCCCGAGAACCATTCCTCAGGCCGAGGCTCTGGACAAGATGGGTGTTCAGATCGACAAGGTAATCGATATCGAAGTACCCGACGAGAAGATCATCGGCAGAATGTCCGGACGCCGCGTCTGCGGCAACTGCGGCGCAAGCTATCACCTCGAGTACAAGAGACCGAAGGTTGACGGACTTTGCGACCTTTGCGCAGGTGCCCTTGTTCAGCGCAAGGACGACCACCCCGACACCGTAAAGGCACGTCTCGAAGTTTACCACAAGGAGACAGAGCCTTTGAAGGACTTCTACTCAAAGCAGGGCAAGCTTGCTATCGTAGAGGGTCAGGAAGAAGTTTCCGAAACTACTGCACTCGTTTTCAAGGAGATCGGAGAGTAATTCGATGATAGTTCTTAAAACGGTAGAGGAACTTAAAAAAATGAGAGCGGCCGGAAGGATATCCCAAAGGGCACTTCGCCTTGCGGGAGCGGCGGTTGAGCCGGGAGTTACGACTCTCGAGCTCGACTCTATCGTCCGCAGATATATCGAGGAGCAGGGGGCGACCCCTTCCTTCCTCGGTTACGGCGGATTTCCGGCAAGCGCATGCATTTCGGTGAATGAAGTGGTAGTCCATGGCATACCGAGTGAGAACTGTGTTCTGAAGCAGGGAGATATTGTCAGTATAGACGTCGGAGCGATCTTTGAAGGTTTCCACGGCGACAACGCATGGACGTTCCCCTGCGGCGATATTTCGCAAGAGGCTCAGCGCCTGCTCGACACGACGAGAGAATCGCTCTTCGAAGGCATCAAGGCAGCTAAAGCCGGAAATCATATAGGAGACATCGGACACGCAGTCCAGCAGTATGCCGAACTTCGCAGTTACTCGGTGGTACGCGATTTTACCGGCCACGGAGTAGGTGCAAAGCTGCATGAAGCCCCGAACGTACCGAACTACGGTACGCCCGGCAGAGGCCCGCGGCTTATGCCCGGCATGGCTATCGCAATCGAGCCTATGATAAACATAGGCACACATAAAGTCAGAGTACTCCGCGACAAGTGGACTACCGTCACAGCCGACGGCAAGCTTTCGGCGCACTTCGAGCATACTCTGGCGATCACTCCCGACGGTCCGGTCATTTTAACGGATGCGGACTGATAGTAGGTGATAACGTGGATTTTTATGTCGGACAGATAGTTAAAGCTAAGGCGGGGCGTGACAAAGACAGCTTTTTCGTAATAAAGGAGCTTGACGGAGCTTATGCGCTGATCGTTGACGGCAGGAGCCGCAAGGTCGAAAGCCCCAAACGCAAGAAGCTGATCCACCTTGCGCCGACGAACAAGACGGCGTCAGGGTTCGCTACTAACCGCGAAGTCAAGCAAAGTCTATCGGCGTTTTTAAACGGCGCCGATAATGAGTGAGTTTAGGAGGAATATTCTTTGTCTAAGCAGGATGTATTTGAGTTACAGGGTACTGTTATCGAGGCATTGCCGAATGCTCAGTTCAAGGTAGAGCTTGAGAACGGCAAGGTTATTTTGGCTCATATCTCGGGCAAGCTGAGAATGAACTATATCAGGATACTTCCCGGAGACAAGGTCACGGTAGAGCTTTCGCCGTATGATCTTACAAAGGGCAGGATCACCTGGAGAGGCAAGTAAGCCGACCGGGTTTTCACATATTCCAAACGAAGTTATGAGAAAGGAATGATTACACAATGAAAGTCAGACCTTCTGTAAAGAAAATTTGCGACAAGTGCAAGGTAATCAAGCGTAAGGGCAAGATCATGGTTATCTGCGAGAACCCGAAGCACAAGCAGCGTCAGGGCTAATGCAAGTTTCTATGGAATTGACATATTTTATCTATTAGTGGAGGTGCAGATATATGGCACGTATAGCTGGTGTTGACTTACCGAGAGATAAGAGAGTTGAGATTGGCTTGACTTATATTTA
>ONIC01000005.1 GCA_900317815.1 uncultured Eubacteriales bacterium
CAAAAAGATGCCGGCAAGATGAGTGCACCACAGGCACTTCCTTCGGTCGCTCAGTCCGAAGGACGTGATTTAATCAGTGGCTCCTTATTATTATACCACATCTTTCCAAAAAAGCAAGCCGCAAAATAAGTGCGGCGGACAAGCGTCCGCAGGCAATTACACGAACTCGGTTTATCGTATGCGTTACTATCAGTGCCGCTTGCGCTCCTGTTTATAGTGCATCGCAGCTGACATAAATCGTAAATTTTCCGACGTTATCCACTATTCATTAAACGAAGCACTACCGCGCCACAGCACGCAACTCCACACTCACATCACGAGCACTCCGTTCTCACTCTTCATCACAATATACAGCTGCTCTTCCTGAGCCGTTTCGCAGTTGATATACACAAGTATCGTTTCATTACCTGCCTCACAGGTAAATTCATACGTCAGAACCTCATCATATCCGCCTGTCGGGATCAGTGCAGTTTTGCTCGATTTTACTTTAAGCTCGGGAGAAAGCGACCCCTGAGCCGTGCTCACCGATATCTTCGGCGTCCGTGTCTCGCGTTCGCTATGGCTCATAAGGTAGCCCGTAGCGCAGTAGCCGACTATCTCGCCCGTCTGCATACTGACGCTGACCTTTATAAGATCGGGGTAATACACCACGCTGTCCTTGCTATATGCAAAATTGATCGTACACACATTATCGCTTATAGAGTAGTAGCTCTCCGTGAATTCCTCTCTGAAGATCTCGAGCAAGCGTTTTTTCGCCTCGCTCAGAACATCGTCATAAGAAAGCGTCCTGCTCTGAAACGTCTCGGAGCTTCTGTAGATATCGACATAACCCCCGTACTTCGTTACGGTGATATACCCGCTGTCCGAGGTAAAATTATACGTCGGAAGATTGCCCTTTGTCTCGCCCTCATAACTGAGCTTTGACTTGTCAGTCTTTAAAAATGCCGCTGCAATGACCTGCGCCTGCTCCCTCGATACGGCAGGCATATTTTTCAGAAAGACTGATCTGCGGTTCGAGATATGATCCGAAAACGGCCCGTCATAGATCATAGTCGGGTAGTCCGCAAAGCCCTCGTTCATCTCGCGAAATCCTCCGTCAAGAGTCATCTGACCTGTCTCCTCGAGACTTCCGAGATTTCCCCTGAGAGTTATCGGCTCGCCGATAGTGACAGAACCGTCAGCGTAGGCCGCCGCCATATCGGACACCGACATATCAAGCTCGACAGCGTATTTGTACAGCGTTTTGAGAGTTTCCCTTTCATCTCCGCTGAGCGAGCTGTTTTTTGATATCTTGGACAGCGCGTAGAATGCATAGTCTCCTACCTGCGCAAAATATTTCTGTACGGCATTTGCCTGACCGCTGCTCATCGGGATCTGCGAAAGCGCCGTCTTTGCTCCCTCCGACATTGACATAAGCTTTGCAAAGGTCGGCTGCTGCTGTGCTGTTGTATTGGCGTAGATACTCTTTTCAAGCGTTGTCTTGATATTCGTTGTGTAATCGGCAAGATTATTTAGCGCAAGCTGATACTTACCCTCGACTGTGTTCTTATAGCGTGATATCAGGCGGTATCCCGCAAATCCTGCGCACGCAAGCAGCACGAACGCCGCCAGCGAAAACGAAACTATCCTCACGATTATCCTCTTTGAAAATGTTGCGGTCATATCAATGATCCTTTCCTTCTTTTGGGATTATTATTGCCTGTTTCGCCGCCGGATATGCAAAAAAAGAAGCCCCCTGACGAGAGCTTCTTTTATAGAAATTCAGTATCAATCGCTGTCCTCTGTTTCTTTGACAATATATATCGGCCGCTTTTTTGTTTCGAGGTACGTTTTTGACAGGTACATTCCCACAACGCCGATACCTATGAGCTGTATTCCTCCGAGGAAAAGCATCAGGCAGACCATTGTAGGAAAACCTGCGGCGGGATCGCCGAAGATAAGCGCTTTGACAGCGTAGAAGCACGCCAGCAGGAATGCCACGATGCAGACTATAAAGCCCATAGCCGAGGTGATATAGAGCGGAGTCGTTGAAAACGCCATTATACCCTCCATAGAGTATTTGAACAGTTTCCAGAAAGACCACTTCGTCTCGCCCGCAACTCTCTCTACATTGACATATTCAAGCCACTTCGTCCTGAAACCGACCCAGCCGAAAATGCCCTTTGAGAATCTGTTGTACTCGCCCATCGACAATACGGCATCGACCATCTTGCGGCTCATAAGACGAAAGTCTCTCGCTCCGTCCACTATATTGGCATCGCTTATCTTGTTGATGATCTTATAGAACATACGCGCAAAGAACGAACGTATCGGTGGCTCTCCCTTTCGTGTCGTCCGCCGTGTAGCGGCACAGTCGAAGCCTTCCTCAGTGACCGCTTTGTACATATCGGGAAGAAGAGACGGCGGATCCTGGAGGTCGGCATCCATAACAGCGACAAAATCACCCTTGGCTGCCTGAAGTCCCGCAAGCATTCCCGCTTCCTTGCCGAAATTCCTTGAAAAAGAGATGTATCTCACGCGCTTATCAAGCTCGTGGAGCTTGCGCACAACAGCGAGAGTCCTGTCCTTTGATCCGTCGTCTATAAAAATGATCTCCGTCTCGATATCCATAGCCGAGATCACCTTTGTGACCTCCCTGTAAAACTGTGGGATAGACTCCTCCTCGTTGTAGCAGGGTACAATTATAGAGATTAGGTCCATACTCTCACCTCCTGACAATTATCTGCTGATAACTTTATTGATCTTTTCGGAAACTGCATTTCTCCATTTATCCACGCACAGGAAAATAAACAGGAGCAGTGCTGCAAGCGCCGCTGCAAGACCGATCGTAAAGCCCTGCGGGACATAAACAAGCCTCAGCTCGTGCTCGCCCTTTGAAAGCTCCGCCGAAAGGAACGCACCCTTGACAGCAGCGTCAGTCTCCGTTTTTTTGCCGTCAACATAAAGCGTCCAGCCTTTCTCATACGGGATAGACGTCATAAACCTGCCGTCCTCAAGCGCATTGACCGTACCCTCGATCGTGCTGCTCGTATGCTTTGTAATATTGAACGGCTCATCAGACAGCGCGGAATATCCCCTGTCGAGCACATCACTGTCAAGGCTTGCAACCGCGATCTTGTTAGTACCAGACTTTTCCGCGTCTACCGTGATGATCACGACTTCGTTCTTCTTGTAGTAGCCGAGAGGGAAGACATAGCGCTGCGCCTCAACATTGTAGGAGTGGTTGATCTTTGCGCCTCTGATCTCTACAGTATCGGCTGATTTCACGTTTGCCCATGCGTAGAGCATACCGTCGCGCGGCGCCAGATACGATACCTTTATCTTGCCTTCTGTCTGACCTGCTCGCAGCTTATATGAATACAGACCCTCGCCTATTCCCTCGTGCTCCATATTCTCACAGTCAAGAGAGTAGGGATCGAGCAGCTCATACACCGGCTCGTCGATACCTGTCAGAGACGAGAACACATTGTTCTGCGCATGGAATACCGTATCGCAGTCAAGATCTTCATCATATATCATATTATCGGCAGCCATATATCCTATCGGCAGGCAGTAATTATTCTCATACATAGTTGTCTCATTGTCCGAAGCGCGTTTGACCTCGGTCAGGGATACTTCGTTTCCGATGTAGCCGTCGCGGGCGATTATATATTTCTCACCAAGAAGCATTGAAACAACGGGAGAAGTCAGAAGATACTGGAAGCTGCTGCGCTTTGAAACCATTCCGAAATCTGCCGTAAAGTCGATAAGCGTTCTGTACGAAGTAGATGAAAACTGACCTGCGCTGTTGTAGCCGTAGATCATACCGTCGTTTTTCGTAGAATAATACGTCTGATCTATGCGGTAGAGACCGTCATCCTGATCCTCCGCATATTCGAGAAGCTCCCCGACCTGTTCCTCCTTGGCGGGATAGTCGCTGTGATTCGTTGTGCCTACCGTACCGACGCCGATGCTGCATTCAAAGCACATCTCGGCGATGATTACAAGGCTCGTGAAAACGGTGAGCATACGGCGGTCAAGCAGATCAAGCTCATACAAAGTCATAAATATGATATACAGTGCCGCCACGATAAGGCTGCCGACGATAGCTTTTCTGTCGAGATAGAAAACGCTTATGCAGACCATAACGATCGTCACGATGCACATACCGATCAGGTCATTTTTGTCAAGCTGTACAAACACCGTAAACGCTCTGTACGCTATCACGATAAACGTGAAGCTGAAAAGGAACGCAAAGCGGTACGGTATGAGGTTCGGGAAATGGAAACCGTGCCAGATATAGTCGAGCACGTTTATATTCAAGCTAATAAATATGAACAGGAGCAGCGCAAGCAGGGATATCTTCTCCGATCTTGCGATATCCTTCGAGCGGACAAATATTACGAGCATCAGTATACATATAACGCCCGTGCCGACGTTCGGAAGCCCTTCCATTGTTGTGGTAGGGTGAAAACTGAGTGTATTCGAGAGAACTTCCATAAAATTGTTGTATATCTCGAGCTTATCGGGGAAGGAATCCTCTGCGCCAACCGTATATTGGAGCTGTATCAGCGCCGTGAGCGTTACCGGAAGCGTCAGACCAATAGCGACCAGCGAATAGAGTGACATTCTGAGAATATTTGCGCAGAATTTTTCGAGCTTGAAGCCGTCGATCACACTCTGTACCACAAACCAGAGCACCACGAAAACGCAGATCATATATCCGATATAATAGCTCGACAAAAACGCCAGAGCGAGAGCTATTATATAAAGCCTGAACTTTCCCTCCCGTACTACGCAGTAGACGCCGAGGGCAACCAGCGGCAGGAGCGCCACGCTGTCAAGCCAGATAGTATTCCAGTAGTATCCCATGATATAGTCGCAGAAGGCGTAGCAGCAGCCGAATGCGACAAGCGAGATATCGTTTCTGCGGTAGACGTGCTTCAGGAACATCGCGGTAAAAAGCGATGAGCAGCCTATTTTTATCATAATAAATACGGCAAGCGCCTCACGGATATACTTCACGGGAACAAAAAGGCTCAGGAAATTTATCGGACTGGCAATATAGTAGCCGATCATTGCAAGGAAGTTCGTACCCATACCGCTGTGCCACGTATAAAACAGTGAATCGCCGTCCTTGAGCTTTCGCTGAAACTCCTTGAGGAACGGCAGATACTGCTGCTTACAGTCGGAATAAAGCACCTGTCTGTCTCCGAACGGATAGATCTTCGCCTTGGCGAACACAACTCCCGTCACCAGAAAGGGCACAATGAACGCAAGCAGAAGAAAAATCTTCGTTGTGCTCATATTATCGTGCGGCTTGATATCTTTGACAGTCCGCGCAGGTGAATTGTCTTTCTTTTTTTGTTTTTCGCTATCAATTCCCGATGCGTCGCTCGCCTTAACAAGGTCTGCTGCCGCAGCTTCCTTGGACACATCAGGCTTCTTATTGGCAGTCTGAACGCTTTTATTCGTTTTTTTACTGCCCGATCTCTTCTTTCCCAATTTCTTTATCTCCCTCATATTGCTGACTTTTTGTAAACAAGGAATAAATTCCTATTTTATATTATATTACAAAACCCTCAAAAGTCAAGCACAGACGCTCCGACCTCGGGCAAACACCCAAAGGCATATATGCTTAGTTTATCGTATGCGTTGCCTTCGAGCCGCCGACTGCGATGTACGATACCGCTTTGAGCCTGCATTTTCGCCTTGTTTTACATAGAACGATCAGCTTTTCACACAAAAACGGGACATTCCATCATGAACGTCCCGCAATTTGTATTATTATTTTTCAAAAGAGCATTTCTCGGGCAGCAGCTTTTCAAAGGCTGTCTTTACACCCTCTTTTTTCTGCTCGAAATCGTAGGTTTCGGCTGTATCGTTTATACAGATCATCTCGTGCTTCCTCGACGGGATATCGTTCAGCAGCTTCTCGTAGTTATACTCCTTCACATGGTAGCACAAAGCGAAGCTGTCACGGCGAACGACAAAGTTGCCCGACGCAAGCTGCCAGAATTTCATCACCCACTGGTTGACATCGCCCTCCTTGCGGAATTTATGGGAACACGTCTTGTCGAGCTTTTCAAACTCCTTCTCCCAGACCTCTTCAAACGTAGCTTTCAGAAAGCTGTTCGGCGTATGCTGATAATAAAATCCGGGAAACCAGTGCCATGGCATAAGCAGCACGGTGCGCACGATGTTCTTGAACTTGTTTTTTGGATCGAACCACTTTTTGAAGTCTCGCCTGAACGCCTCGTCCTTACTGAAATGATCGTTTATTACAGTCACGTCTGCGCCGTTGAAAAATCCTGCGCTGTCCGACTGAAAACAAATGCAGTCAAGAGCAAAGGTGTCGCGCGGCTTTCCGTCCTTGAAGAAATCCTCGGGAGTTGTCGGAGCCGTGATGAACATATCATCATTGAAATACACAAATTTGTCCGCCAGTCCCTTTATCCTGTGAAGGTTAAGCTCTATTGTGTGAGATGAGAAAGTCGGCAGGTATTTTTCGGGGATATAGTCACGGTGGTTGACAATATTGAGCTTAGGATTAGACGTATCAAGCCACTCGGGAAGGTGTCCCCATGTCACAAAATGGATCTTATTTACCCACGGTGCGAATTTTTCAACGCCTCTGAACCAGTAGCGCAGATTATCCCAGTCACGGTACCTTACCTCGCTGTCGGAAGGTCCCGTTACGCTGCCGTCGTATTTAGCTTTTTCGGCGCGCCACTCTTTATCGTTTCCATCGACCCAGATTATCACAAAGTCGATCGGTGAGTTCATATTATCACTCATTGGGGGTACCTCTCACGTATTGCCTCATAATTGCGTTTGCAGTTGTCCGTATCGTAGAGCGTGAAGAATTTACGGTGACGATCGAGATATTTCTGCTCGTTTTTAAAACCGTTTGCAGCAGCCTGCTCAACGTGATCGAAAAGCTCTTCGGGTTTTTCGAATACAGCGCCGAAGCCGTCCCGCTCATATTCAAAGTAACCTTTGTGATAATGGCGCTCGGTGTAGTCCTTATAGTCAAAGTGAAAATAAGCGATCGGCTTTTTCATATAGGCAAAGTCGATCTGAACGCTTGAAAAGTCGGTTATCATAAAGGCGGAGCTTTTCAGAAGCTCCTGCACGTTGTAGTGATCGTAATCACAGACAGTCAGATACTCGTTGTCCGTCTCGAAGCAGTCGAGAAAGCGCTGAGTATCTCTGTGCGGACAAAACATCACGGTACAGCCGTACTTACGGCAGATCTCTGTCAGCCTCTTTGAACTGATAACTGCGTTCCAGTTCTTATAGTAGTCGCTCGACATAAAATTCTGCCTGTCCTTTTCGCGGTCCTTGACAAGATCGCCCTCTCCGAGCCATCCGCGCCAGGTCGGCATAATGAGTATCTGATTTGGGACAATATTGAAGTCGTGGAGTCTGTCCCAGCGCGGAAGTCCGAGAAGCTTCACAACTCCCTCGGGGTATCCGTAGTGTGAATTGACGTAATCCCACTCACGGTATGTACTGGTTACAAACATATCCATCTTTGTGTTCTCGTAATACAGGAACTCAATATCTGTCAGGATCACACCGTGCTGCAAAAATACACGCTTGTTGTGCATGATCGAGTAGACCTCGAGCAGGTAGCATACCGCAAAATTCGGCTTTCCGCCCTTTTGCGAGCTGATATTCACCTTTGCGGTGAGGTACAATATCCAGTGCATGAACGTCCCGTAAGCCACTGTCTTGCCGAGCCGCTCGACCTTCTCACGGTCTCGGCTGTCTCGGTTGACAGCAAAAACGCAGTCCTGCCCCGGATGTTCACGGCGAATATATTCATAGAGCCAGTATCCGTTATCCGATGCTTCCGCGCCGTTATCGCAGATCAGCCACAAGTCGCGGCGGAACAGCTTGTACACAAGCGCTATCGGCAGCGCAAGCAGGAACAAAAGAATATGAAAATAATCTCTCGGCTTTACGCCCTTTAACTTTTCTCTGAATCTCTGCATTATGACATAAATTCTTCGTACTTAGGCAGAACGTCCTCGCAGGAGCCCTGCATCTTGACTTCACCGTCATGGAGCCAAAGGATCGTGTCACAAAGCTGACTGAGCGTTTCGCTGCTGTGTGATACGATAACTACCGTTCTGTCGGTGTTTGTAATGAGGCTTCTCATCTTCTCATAGCTTTTTTTCTTAAACTTTGCGTCTCCGACAGACAAGACCTCATCAATAAGCATTATCTCTGTCTCGAGGATAGCCGTAATAGAGAAAGCGAGCTTCGAGTACATACCGCTCGAATATGTCTTGACGGGACGGTCGATAAAGTCTCCCAGCTCAGAGAACTCAATGATCTCATCGAGCTTTTCGTCGATCTGAGCCTTGTTGAAGCCTAAGAGCATTCCCGAAAGGTAGATGTTCTCTCTGCCGCTTAATTTCGGCTGAAAGCCTACGCCGATGGACAGGAGCGATACAGAGTGACCGTGCAGGTCGATCGTGCCTTCGTCGGGTGAGAATATACCTGCGATAGCCTTCAGAAGCGTCGATTTGCCGCTGCCGTTCTTTCCGACGATGCCGAGGATCTGACCCTTCGGTACCTCGAAGCTTACGCCCTTGACTGCCTCGAAAAGTTCCGTCTTCTTGTACTTATACGGCGCCAGGATAGTTTTGAGCAGCGATATTTTCTTAAACATTCTGTATCTGATCTTAACATCAGACACCGTAATTGCATTTTCTGTAATATCTGACATTATCAAATCACCTTTACATAGCTGTTTTCGAATTTATAAATGATCTTTACGCCGACAAGAGACATAAGAAGTCCTGCGACAGTCCATGCAATGAGCATGAGCCAGTGAGGATTCTCTCCGTAGAGCAGAACACGTCTGAGGTCTGTAATGAGCAGCGCCATCGGGTTGACCTTGACGAGCAGGCTGCCGTAAGGCTCGGGAACACGTCCGACGATATTCTTACCGATCGATTCGATCGAATAGAAGATACCCGAAAGATAAAATCCGAGCTGAAGAATTACGGTGATGACATTGAGCAGATCCTCAACGAATACGCCGAAATGCATAATGATCGTGCTGATGCCGAACGTTACGATAACGAGCACGAGCGAGATCGGGATTATCCAGACCACGCGCCACGTCAGCGGCACATGATAGCCGATCATCGTAACTACAACGAGCAGGTTTGCGATTATCATCTTGAAGCCGTAAACGCCGATCTTTTCGAATACGAACATAAACTTCGGCACATAGACCTTAGTAACAATATTCTTCTTTGCCGAAACGAGCTTGACGCTCGCCTTGACTGTCTTAGAGAAGAACTGCCATGTGTTGAGTCCGAGGAATACGAACACGGGGAAATACTTAACACCGCTCTTGAATACTACAACGGCGATGAACGAATAAACGAGCATATAGAGCAGCGGATCGAGGAACCACCACAGCCAGCTTAAAAACGAGTCTGCGACCTCAGACTTCAGTTCCGCCTTGGCCGCAAACACTACGTAGTTGAAAAATCTCTTAAAATCCTTGAAAAACTTCATTTTCGATAACCACACCCTTTTCGTTTGATCTCTTTATTCAAATATGTATATATTGCGATCATCCGCAGCTTACTTTTTTTGAGGATGATCCGTGTTATCTTAACGAGCCGTCAACGGCAAATAAGCCGTCAAATATGGGCGAAATGATTATAACATTATACTCCGTTTTTTTCAATAGGCATTTTGACCTATCATATTGAAAATAAAAATAGGATAGTGTTTATTTTTTATTACAAGAAGAAAACACAAAACAGACCGACCGTGCAGAGACGATCGGTCTGTCAAGAAAACTTATTCTACGGTAACGGATTTTGCAAGGTTTCTCGGCTGGTCTACATCGTTTCCTCGCTGTACCGCCGTGTAATAAGCGATAAGCTGGAGCGGAACGCAAACGAGCATCGGGAGCAGTATCTCCTCGAACTGAGGCACCTTGAGGACAAAATCGGCAACATCTGCGGGAACATCATCGCCCTCCTTGCAGATCATAATTACCTTTGCGCCTCTTGCCTTGACCTCTTTGATGTTGCTGACAGTCTTCTCGTAAAGAGCCGACTGAGTAGCAACAGCGATAACGGGCATATCCTTTGTGATAAGCGAGATCGTACCATGCTTGAGCTCGCCTGCGGCATAGCTTTCGGAGTGGATATAGGAGATCTCCTTGAGCTTGAGGCTGCCCTCCATACTGAGCGCATAGTCAAGACCTCTGCCGATATAGAGCAGGCTGTCCGCCGTGATGAGCTGAGTCGAGATCTTCTGAGCAAGCTCGGTCGTGCTGTCGATCGTCTGCTTGACCATATCGGGAGTTTCAAGCAGCTTCGAGGTGTAATACTTGTACTTTTCCTCGTCGATCATTCCCTTCGCAAATGCAAGCTCGAACGCAAACAGGTACATAACGGAAAGCTGTACCATATAAGCCTTAGTCGAAGCGACCGATATCTCGGGACCTGCGTGCGTGTAGATCAGCATATCGGCTTCTCTTGCGATCGTGCTGCCCATAGCGTTGACAATAGCGAGAGTCTGCGCACCCTTTTCCTTTGCAAGACGCATCGCCGCAAGGCTGTCCGCCGTCTCACCGCTCTGTGAAACGATGATGATGAGATCGCCCTTTCCGATGATGGGGTCTCTGTAGCGGAATTCACTCGCAATATCGACCGTCACATGAGTGCGAGCGATATTCTCCATAACGTACTTGCCGACCATACCGGAATGCATAGCCGTACCGCAAGCTACGATGAAGATATTTCTGATCTTGCGGAGAGACTCGGGAGTGATGTTGCACTCTTCGAGGTTCGGCATACCGTCGGTGATTCTCGGAACGACTGTGTTCTTGATAGCCGTCGGCTGCTCGTTGATCTCCTTTATCATATAATGCGGATAACCGCCCTTGCCTACTGCGTTAACGTCCCAGTCAGCCGTCTTTAGCGTCTTGATAACAGGCTGATAGTGAGAATCATAAACCTTGATCCCGTCATGGCTGAGCACTGCGATCTCGTCATGCTCAAGCAGATAGTAATCCTTGGTGTACTCGATGATAGCCGGAACATCGGACGCAATAAAGCTCTCTTCCTTGCCTACACCGATAACGAGCGGACTCTCACGGCGAACGGCGAAGACCGTATCGGGGTAATTTGCAAAAACGATGCCGAGCGCAAAGCTGCCGCGCAGATCCTGCGTCGTTCTGATGATAGCCTTGATCGGATCGCTGATGTAGTTGTAATAATGGTCGAGCAGCTGAGCCACTACCTCGGTATCTGTATCGCTGAGGAAGGTCCTGCCGTCCCTGATGAGGAACTCCTTCAGTTCCTTATAGTTCTCTATTATACCGTTGTGTACAAGCGTAACTCTCGCACCGCTGTGAGGGTGAGAGTTGATATCGGAAGGTTCTCCGTGAGTCGCCCAGCGCGTATGACCGATGCCCGCCTTTCCGTTGGGTTTCCCCTCCCGATCCATCTTATCGACAAGATCCTTGAGCTTGCCCTTTGATTTCGCAACGGCGATCTTTTCATTATCGAATACTGCGATACCCGCCGAGTCATAACCCCTGTACTCAAGTCGGGTCAGCGTCTTAACAAGCACGTCGGCAGCGTCTCTGTGGCCGACATATCCTACTATTCCGCACATAATATTGTCCTCCGTTAGTCTTTGGCGCAGATACTGCGCCGTATTATTTTATCGCGTCGCTGCTGATGTACCGTCATAAAAACGGCTGACGCGTGATGTTGACTTGATAGTATTTCTCCTTGATTTATTCGGGCATTCGCCTCAAGCTGCAAATTATTTTTTCTTCGCGCTCTCCTTCTTTTTCTCTTCCCTTTCGTGCTCTTCTTCCTGTTCCTTTGCGCTGCCGCCTTCATTCAGCTTATGATGGAAGGTCGGCACTATCTCGCTGAGCAGCTTGAGCGTCAGCTCGCTGTCGTTGCTGAGAGCAGCCTCTTTAAGCTCCTGAAGTTCTCCGAGGAATTTCTCGGGCTCGATAACGATCTGAGTTCCGATGAAAATCTTCTTGTTTGCCGTCTCTTCGAGACCCTCCTCGTTCATAAGCAGCTCCTCATAGAGCTTCTCTCCCGGGCGAAGTCCCGTGAATTTGATCTCAACATCCTGATACGGCACCTTGCCGTACATTCTGATAAGATTTTCAGCAAGTGTAACTATCTTGACGGGCTCGCCCATATCGAGGACGAAGATCTCTCCGCCGTGAGCCATAGCGCCCGCCTGCAAAACGAGAGAGACCGCCTCGGGTATAGTCATAAAGTAGCGTATGATATCGGGGTGAGTTACCGTTACGGGCTTTCCCGTCTCGATCTGACGTCTGAACAGCGGGATAACAGAGCCGTTGCTTCCGAGAACGTTTCCGAATCGTGTGGTTACAAAGTCCGTCTTCGTATAATTTTGAGCCATGTACTGTATTATCATCTCACAGCAGCGTTTCGTCGCGCCCATGACGTTCGTGGGGTTGACCGCCTTATCTGTCGAGATCATAACGAACTTCTCAACATCGTAATACTCCGCAAGAGTCGCGCAGTTGAACGTGCCGAAGACGTTGTTCTTGACAGCCTCCTCGGGCACTGTCTCCATAAGCGGTACGTGCTTGTGAGCCGCTGCGTGGAAGACGATGTTCGGGCGATACGTTTTGAAGATGAGGTTCATCTTGTCATAATCGCGGACGGAAGCGATGAGCGTGACGAGATTCACGTTATCCTTGCCGTAGTCCATATACAGCTCCTGCTGTATCTCATAAGCGTTGTTTTCATAGATATCTACAATGATTATCTGTTTCGGGGAATACTTGCAGATCTGCCGCACAAGCTCCGAGCCGATCGAGCCGCCGCCGCCCGTTACCATGCAGACCTTGCCTGTGATAAACTCCTTTACATCCTTGCTGTCAAAGCGCACAGGCTCCCGTCCGAGCAGATCTTCGATTCGTATATCCTGCGCCTGTGACATGATCTGAGAGTTGCCGTCTCCGTCGGTGAGCATCTGAGTTAGATACGGGATTATCTTGATCTTACAGCTTGTCTCCGACGCCATGTCGAGAATGCGCTTTCTATCCTTGTCATCAAGAGAAGGGATCGCAAGGATTATAGTATCCACCGCTTCCTTGCGGCACCATTTTGCGATCTCATTCGTAGTTCCTCTGATCGGGATACCCATAATGCTCGTGCCCTGCTTGTCCGGATCGTCATCGACTATACAAACAGGCTCGTATTTATGAGCGGGATTTTTCGGGTCGTTCACGGAGCTTTTTATCTCATTGAGGATCATGTGGCAAGCCTTGCCTGCGCCTATTATCATGGTGCGCTGCTTCTGGTACTTTTTGCCGTCAACAGCGATCGTCAGGAAAGTCTTGCGGAAAATATAACGAAACAGAATGATCCCCGCCGTTCCGATAAACAGCGAGATTATTATATACTGCCACTGAGGCTGAGCATTGAAGGCATTTGCAAGAATGACGGTTATTCCGTTGCCGACCAGCATACCAAGTACGCAGGACAGATAATCCTTGGCATCAAAATACCGCCAAAGCTTATTATATGCGCCGAAAACGTAAAGTGAGAAGAAGCACATCAACATGTTTATACACATATATATGATAAGGCTTTGACGGGAATAACCGAGCATAGGGTTCGTCCAGAAATAGAAGAACGAAAGAATAAAACTTGTCAAGACGCCGCTGAGCAGCACTATAAACGCATCTGCGAACACCAGAACTATTTTACGCACGTTCATTTTTTCCATAGTAACTTCCTCGATCTGTATGTAAAAGGTGTAATAATTTAAATCTGCACTATATTGGTAATAAAAATAAGTATCTTATATCTGCACACTTTGATTATATCATAATGTTAACACCGCTGTCAATGAAAATATGACGATTTGTAACTTTTTATGGTAATATATCTTCACGCGGTTTCTTTCCATTATAACAATATACTGCCGCAGCAAGATATTGTCTCTTGAACTGAGATGAATTCTTTACTCATCTCAGCATGAAAACTGCTCGTCGGTGCTTTCGGGAACGCTGCCGAGGAAATTAACGTATATTTCCGGTAATATATCACGATATGTACAGGATATACCGATATGGTAACGAAAATTGTTACAATTTGATTACAAATCCACCTTAAAATCGTGTTTTCTGCCATTTGTTACCAGTTTTTCTTGTTCAATATCCACAGTTTTTTTTATTGGTTTTTGGTACACAAAAAATTAATAAAATCAAAGATCTTAGTGCCGGTCAATTTGAGCAGTCAAAAAGTTACATTCATTTGTGCACATTGTCCATATTGTTTTAACATAGAATAATTTTTATTTACCTCGATTTGAGATCGGCAAGAGTTAAAAGTAAAAAAGTGAATATTTTGTAAACAATTCTTTGATTTTAATTATAAGAACATCGTGATTTTTTTAATAGAAAATGAATTTTTTTATTCCGATTTGGAAGAAAAAACTCGAAAAACCGCATCAGAATCACGTTTTTCGAGATTTCAGGCATTTTCGTGATACCAAGCTGTAATACTTTTTGTGCAAAAAAGCTGTTTCTATTTTTTCGGGAATATGGTAAAATAATACTCGAAATACAGAAGGACTGCCCTTTGCGGGGGCAAACCTTCGGAAAAGACGGTGGATACCAATGGTAAAAAACAGTAAAACACTTAAATTAGTGGTATGTATGTCTTTGATCGTTGCATTGGCAATCTCCGC
>ONIC01000128.1 GCA_900317815.1 uncultured Eubacteriales bacterium
ATAATTTTAGTGGGCAGTCACTCTTGCGGAGAGAAACTATCGATCCGCAATACCTGACAGCGGAATTGCCTGCGGACGTTTGTCCGCTTTTTTTCTATAATTCTTGCAATTATCCCCGAAGTATGGTAAAATTTAAGCAACCATATTTTTTATGAGAGGAAGTCCTAAAAATGTACAGTGATTATCTTGATACAATAAGCTTTGTTGCAAAGTTCGATCCCGATGTTGCGGACGGTATGGAGCAGGAGCTGAAGAGACAGAGAAGAAACCTTGAACTTATCGCATCGGAGAACCTCGTTTCTCCCGCGGTTATGGCAGCTATGGGTTCTGTCCTTACGAATAAGTATGCTGAGGGTTACCCCGGAAAGAGATACTACGGCGGCTGTCAGTGCGTTGACATCGTTGAGGAGATCGCAAGAAAGAGAGCCTGCGAGCTTTTCGGCGCGGATCATGCGAACGTTCAGCCTCATTCGGGCGCACAGGCTAATATGGCTGTTTATTTCGCTCTTCTCAATACGGGCGATACCGTAATGGGAATGAATCTTGCAGAGGGCGGACATCTGTCTCACGGCAGCCCCGTCAATATGTCCGGCAAGTACTACAACTTCGTAAGCTACGGCGTTGATCCCGTTACTCACAGGATCGACTACGATAAGGTAAAGGAGATCGCGCTCGAATGCAAGCCGAAGCTCATCGTTGCAGGCGCAAGCGCATATCCGAGAGTTATCGACTTTGCAAAATTCAGAGAGATCGCAGATGCCTGCGGCGCACTGCTCATGGTAGATATGGCGCACATCGCAGGTCTCGTTGCGGCAGGTGTTCATCCGAATCCCGTGCCCTATGCAGATATCGTTACAACGACTACTCACAAGACACTCAGAGGCCCGCGCGGCGGTCTTATTCTCTGCAAAGAGGAATATGCAAAGGCGATAGATAAGGCTGTATTCCCCGGTTCTCAGGGCGGCCCGCTCATGCATATCATCGCAGCTAAGGCAGTTTGCTTAGGCGAGGCGTTAAAGCCTGAGTTCAAGGCATACGGCGAGCAGATCGTCAAGAATGCGCAGGCTCTTGCTCAGGGTCTTACTTCAAGAGGTCACAAGCTCGTATCGGGCGGCACGGACAACCACGTTATGCTTCTCGATCTTTCGGGCACTGAGCTTACGGGTAAAGAGCTTGAGCATAATCTCGACGAGGTATACATCACAGCCAATAAGAATACTATCCCCAACGAGCAGAGAAGCCCGTTCGTAACAAGCGGTGTTCGTCTCGGCACGGCAGCGGTCACGAGCAGAGGTCTTGTAGAAGAGGATATGGACAAGATCGCAGAATTCATTCACCTTGTTATCGAGGACTTTGAGGGCAATAAGGCGGCTGTTCAGGCAGGCGTTGAGGCGCTCCTCGAGAAGTATCCGCTTTACGAGTGATAATGAAGCGCCGTAAAATTGCCTGATGGTTAAGGAGAAGATCTCTATGCAAAATTCCTCTGTTCTGTGCGAAGGCAAAGAAAGGAAATTTGATCCTGCGGTAAATTACATTGTGTACTTTACTCTGTATTCCATCATAGGATGGTGCTACGAGGTGTTTCTGGAGGTCGTGATCTACCGCTGGGGATTTTCGAACAGAGGCGTGTTGTTCGGACCGTATACCCCTGTGTACGGGGTAGGAGCGATGGCGTTCCTTTTCCTTGTGTATCCGCTGATACGCAGACGAAGTACCAAGGGTAAGCTGCTGTTCGTTCCTGCGGTTTTCCTGCTTTGTATGCTGATAGCTACTGCAACGGAGCTTGCGGCATCTTATCTGCTTGAGGCTGCTACCGGAAGCTGGCCGTGGCAGACATACGCCGATTACAAGATAAACTTTCAGGCGAGGATAGCGCTTTCGCCGTCGGTGCGTTTCGGACTGGGCGGTATACTGTTTCTGTACGTATTGCAGCCGCTTTTTGAAAAGCTCTGCAGCGCACTCGGAGAGAAAAAAGTTAAGATCATGGCGATCCTGTTTGCGGTGATGTTCGCGGCTGACATTATATTGACGGTTGCTTTGAAATGACAGGATCTTCTTAAAACAGGGGGCTTCCGTTTTGGAACCCCCTTTTATTATCAATTGAATCGGAAGAGAAAGGGTGATACTTATGCCGCCTCTTGCAGACAGGATACGGCCGAAGACGCTTGACGACGTTGTGGGGCAGAAGCATCTTATCGGTGAAAATAAGCCGCTGAGAAGAATAATCGAGTCGGGCGAGATACCGAATATGGTCTTCTACGGACCGTCGGGTGTCGGCAAGACTACGATAGCGTCCATAATAGCCGCATCGACTAACAAGCAGCTCAGAAAGCTGAACGCCACTACCGCTTCGACATCGGACATAAAAGACATAGCGGCGGAGGTGGATACGTTTTCGGGAGTGAACGGGATCCTGCTTTATCTCGATGAGATACAGTACTTCAATAAGAAGCAGCAGCAGACTCTGCTTGAATTTATCGAAAACGGCAGCATAACGCTGATCGCCTCCACGACAGAAAACCCGTATTTCTATGTGTACAATGCGATCCTTTCCCGGTCTACGGTTTTTGAATTCAAGACGATAGACGCTTTTGAGGTCGAACGTGCGGTGACGCGCGGTTTTGAGATCGTGAGCGCCGAGCAGGGGTGCGAATATGTCCTCGAGGACGGCACGGCGAAGTATATTGCGACTGCCTGCGGCGGAGACGTGAGAAAAGCCCTCAACGCAGTAGAGCTGACGGCGCTTACGGCGGAGGACTCGGACGGCAGGAAGCTGGTCACGATGGAAAGCGCAATGTCGCTGACGCAAAAGTCTGCGCTGCGCTACGACAAGGACGGCGATTCCCACTACGATATACTGTCGGGCTTTCAGAAATCCATGCGAGGCTCCGACGCAGACGCTGCGCTTTACTATCTTGCGAGACTGCTTGAGTCGGGCGATCTTCCGAGCGCCTGCAGGCGGCTTATGGTATGCGCGTGTGAAGATGTGGGGCTTGCCTATCCTCAGCTTCTGCCGATAGTCAAGGCGTGTGTCGATATGGCAAATGCCGTCGGACTTCCCGAGGCGAGGATCCCGCTTGCGGACGCCGTTGTTATGGTGGCGACAGCTCCCAAATCCAATTCTGCTTATCTTGCCTATGACAAAGCGGCGGCGGATATCCGTGCGGGAAAGGTCGGAGATATTCCCCGCAGTCTGCAGAACAAGCATTATGACGGAGCGGACAGAGCCGTCAAGGGTCAGTTCTACAAATATCCGCATGACTATCCGAACCACTGGGTAGAACAGCAGTATCTGCCCGATATACTCAAAAACGAGGTCTACTACGAGTTCGGAGACAATAAAAACGAGCAGGCGTTTCGCTCATACTGGGAGAAGATCAAGAAAAAATAAGGTTTGGAGCGTGGAGTTGCGCTTCGCTTAATGAATAATGAATATTGAAAAATGAATAGTATCGGAAAACGCGGCGCATTTTGATTATATTGGCGTGTAGAAATGCGAAATTCTGAGACGCGGCGTAAATTTGCACATTGCAGTATCTATCATCGCAATATAAAAGGAGTGTAAGCGACTCCGGCACTCCGCATTTTATGACATATTTGTAATTTCTTGTCAGTTTTTGTAAATAGTTTGCGCTTGACTTTTCGGCGTATCTTTACTATAATAGTGGTGCTATGTGATATTGATTCAGAGTATCCGGGCAAATATTTTTACTGACCACCCTTAACGGGTCAAGGCCATACGGACAGCCGGGTCAACTGCCGAGCGGCGAGAGATCGCCATTATTGATCGAGCGGAAAGCTCAATTTATAGGTTGGTTTTTAATGACCAAAGCGTTTTGCGCATCAACTTGTAATAATCAATAAGAGTAGTAAAAGTGAGTATTTGCTATATAGACTCTGTGAAATCCATTTGGTGTATAAATGTGTAATTTCGGATTATGATTATAAAGGCGGTGCAGGAATGTACCGCTTTTTTTAATGAGGTGAAGGCATGGAGGACAAGCTCAGACTTTACGGTTTCAATAATCTTACAAAGGCGTTAAGCTTTAATATTTACGATGTCTGTTATGCGAAAACTCAGCGTGAACAACAGGATTATATAGCATACATCGATGAGCAGTACAACTCCGAGAGGCTGACGAATATCTTAACGACGCTGACCGATATGATCGGCGCTACGGTGCTCAACATTGCCAAACAGGATTACGAGCCGCAGGGCGCAAGCGTTGCGGTGCTGATAAGCGAAGGCAGTATGAAGCCGAAGGCAGGCTCCCGTGTTCAGCTTGCCCATCTCGACAAGAGCCATGTAACCGTTCACACATATCCCGAGTATCACCCCGAAACGTGTCTGGCGACTTTCAGAGTTGACATTGACGTTGCGACCTGCGGCGAGATCACTCCGCTTTCAACGCTCGATTACCTGATAAGCTCGTTTGATTCGGACATAATAACGATGGACTATCGTGTGCGCGGATTTACACGCGACATCAACGGAAAGAAGCTCTTCCTTGACCACAAGGTAAAGTCGATCCAGGATTATATCTCTCCGAACATTATACAGCGCTACGATGCGGTAGACATAAATGTTTACGACTGCAATATCTTCCACACAAAGATGATGATAAAGGAGATAGAGCTTCAGAACTATCTCTTTAAAACGGACGCATACGAGCTTCCGCCGAAAAAGCGTCTTGAGATCATGGACAACCTCAGACGCGAGATGATCGAGATCTTCAGCGGGAAAAACATTTTCTGATTTAAGGAGACACTGATTAAAGCGAGTGCTCATATTGCGCCGTCAGATTTTCAAGCAGATTGGTTGAAACGACCGCACGAATACTGTCCACAAGGAAGAAAAAATCAGATGTGCGGAGACAACTTTCGTCTAAAATAAAGTCGGGCGGAATTGTCAGCGGATACTATCCGCAGTAAT
>ONIC01000084.1 GCA_900317815.1 uncultured Eubacteriales bacterium
CGTTTCGCTGTCTGTTTCCGTATCGGACGTGACTGGCGTTTCGCTGTCTGTTTCCGTATCGGACGTGACGGGCGTTTCGCTGTCTGTGTCGGTATCTGAATCATCGACAGGATTCGGAGCGTCAAGCAGGATATACTTTATCCCACGTTCCTGCGCATATCGGTGAGCAGCGGAATCGGTATAACAGCCGATCGTGAGTGCGTCGTCATTGTCAAAAGCCGTCGCAGCTATCGAGGTGATGGTCTTCCCCAATACTATATACTCAAGGCTTTCGCATGAAGCAAACGCATAACTTCCGATACTTGTAATACCATCATTGAGCTTTACATCTTTCAATGCTCCGCAGCGATTGAAGCACTGCGCCGGAATATCAGTCCTTGCCGTGTATGTGACACTTTCAAGCGAGGAACAATCCTCAAATGCCGCCGTATCAATACGAGCAACCGTTTTCGGGATATTAAGCTCTGAGATCGAGGAACAGCTCTTGAAAGCAAACATTCCGATATGATCGAGAGAGCGCGCCTTCGAGAGATCCAGGCTCGTCACCGTCGTTTTGTTCATGAAAGCTCGCTCGCTGATCTCTTTCACTGCGCGTCCGTCTATCACACTTGGTATCTGCACTTCCGTCACACTGTCATTGCAGCCGCAGATCGAAACATTTTTGTTATTGATCAGAGTATAACGATATCCGTAATACTCATAGACCGTCTCCGCAGAGACTGCGGGCGCAAACACACCCGCAGCCATCACTACGGCTAAAATAACAGTCAGAATTTTGAATTTAGATCTCATAAGATATTACCAGAAGACATCCGATGCTGTGCCCGAACCCGGAGCGCCGGAAGCGTTTCCTTCTCGTGCTGATGTTTCGGGATCGATCGAGGAAGTGAGTATATCCTTGAAATCTATCTCTTCAATAAGCATTTCGGGAGCCGTATAGAGTTTTTTCATTTCAGGTCACCTCCGTTAGTCAATGGGTTGTACGTCGTTGCCTGTATTACCGATCTCATAGATCGTGAAGAATACGGGAACTTCGCTTACATATACAGTCTCTCTGTCTGCGCTGCGCAGATACGCATAAGCGCAGTAGACCTGATACTGATAAGGGGAAGTCTCAAGTGAACTATGATCACGGTTAGGCATCGAGTAGTAATAATTGATACGGTTCTTGTTGTTGAAGTCCGCAGCGTCGAACTCGGAGACAAGATAGCCCCTCGGAGCTGCAGAGCCTGCGGCCCTTGCTATATTTTCAACAGTAGTAAGATTGATACTATCAGCGTATCTTTCCTTATAAACAGACTCGTCTTCTACAAGATACCCGTCAGAATTACTGTCAGGTTCCATTCTGCCTACACGCTGGATAACAAGACCTGCGGTCCATGTACCCTTATCGAGTGTGTTGAGTTCAACGGGATTGTTATTATCGTCCTTGATAACTGTATTTGCAGAGATCAGGAAGTCTGTGTAGATGCGGTCGCCCTGCCTCTGACGGTCAGGATCACTGATCGATCCGCAGCCGTTGTTATTGTACTGGTTACGGGAGTTCTCCATGAATGTGATCGTAACGCCTGTCTCGTCCTTCTGAAGTTCTGTGCGCGGTGTGGGAGCTGCCTCACCGTCTTTAAGCGGAGTGTAAACAGGCTCGATCGTGCAATCCTGGAACAGAACGTAGTCAAACTCACGGTTGTAGCTGCGCGCATACTCAACATCGTTATAACCGTCTGTGTTCGTTGTGATCTTCCAGTAGCGGAAATAGAGCTCGGTTGAGCCGTCAGTTATTTTCTCGGGAGCTGTGAGATATTCGGGAGTATCACTCAGGAAGTTCTCATGAACATTGTTGAAGGAAAGCACCTTGCCGTATTCGGGAGCGTAAGTCTTTACAGGCTCCACTGCAGGGTCGGTAAGCTTTACAGGGCTTTCGCCTTCAGCTGCGAATTTATCGCTCTCACCCTTGTGGGCATACGGGAACTTGATGTTCAGTTTTATCTTTCTTGTTTCTTCGGTAGAAGCCACTTCACCCGAAAGAGTACCACCACTGAATACAGGTTCAACCGCTGACGTATTCCACGAGAGATTCGTCATGAAGTTATTCTCGTAAGGAGCAACGGAATTGAGGAATGCGCTCTTGTCGTCATCGCTCTTAAAGCTCAGATCGCCGTTTTCTAACTTCATATAGTTGTTTAGCTCATCTGCGGAGAATTTTCCCTTAACTGTAGCGCTCTGTTCGCCGTAAACGTTATCGTAAGAAGTATACTTGAATACAAATTCATAATTGTACTCTGCAACTGTCAGATTGGAATAATACGTAAGCGAGTCGAACTTCTGTGTGGGGAATCCCTCTGAATCCAACTCGAACAGATCTTCAACACTCACCGTAAAGGTATTTGTTGTAACGTTACCGCTCGTAGAATTATTATTGGATTTCAGATATCCCGGACTGTAAACGTCGTCTTTTGCAGAGAATGCTTCAAAAACAGAGAACTCATTCTCAGGAACAGTCTTGAGAGTTACCTCAAAGGTGTAGCCGGATCTGTAAGAAACATAATCCGAGTTGATCTCGAACTGGTTTTTAACAAAGCCGTCTGTGCCGCTGCTTGTAAGCACAACGTCATCTTCGCCAGCCTTCTTAGCTACCACCTTAACATAAGTGTCACCGCCGCCAACGCTGCCGTCAAGAAGCGTATGGTTGATCGTCAGAGTACCCGAAGGAGTCTTGACATAGCGGGCAACGAAGGTTGCGTTTGATGTCATTGCGGACGCACCGCTAAGAACGTCATTTTCTGTTACGCGTGTTGCAATGCCGTCTTTTTCGAGCCACCAACCCTGGAAGATATATCCGCCGGGTCTTGTTGCGGTGAATGTGAAGTTCTTATCCGGGTCTGAGTAAATTGTAACGTCTGATGTATCGGTGAGTCCGTAGATATCAGGATTGGTATTGGTAAAGTAAGCGGAAGCACCGGTTGTTGTACCTGTGTTTGTGCCTGCCTTGAAAGGATCTTCAGTCCATGAAGAATCACTTTCATCGTTCTTGTACTCAATTCTGATATTTGCTGTTATTTCGTCGTTATAGTACGAATATAACCAACGTCCGTCGGAGCGTATCGCTACTTCGGAGGCACGATCGTACTCTTTGTCTTTTTGGAAGTGATAGTACTTTTCATAAGAACTGTTGTTCTCGATAGCACGCTCATAAGTGATCAAGACAGGACGTCCTCTGTAAGCTTCCAACGTTTGATACTCATCTGTGTAGTCTGCAAGCTTCGTATTTGTTGTTGAGGGATATCCGTCTCTATCGGTAACTGCAGGATAGGGATTATCGGCCGCCAATCTCGATTTGTCTGTTACAATAAGCGCAGACGGTGCAATTTCTGCTTTCTTTGTATAGCTTGTGCCTTCTTTTTCGTAAACAGTCCATGTTGTTGCGTAGTAACCTGCGTATGTTACCTGATAGTCATCGGAAACTACGAGAACAGGCTCAAGAGTTTTCTGATTTTCTGTCAGCAGCGTACCGAACAGATCAACCGGTCTGTCGTGGTAATCGAGAAGGTCTTCCCAACCGTTTGCAAATTTAGATGTTTTCTCGTCTTCGGTAAAGGAGCTATAGGGCTTGTGAATACTGCGCGCGTAATTGGAATCGTAAGCGGTATTAGCGCTGTCGGAGAAGTTGTTAGTCGCAGTTCTGTACTTGAATGCGAACGTGATCTGATCTACAACCTTTTTATGCCCGCTGAACGTATGGTTTTCATCAGTGTCCTTAGATGCATCATAAGATTCTTTATAGATCTTATAGAAATCGTCATAGTCGTATGTCTGCTTATGGTCCGGTACAGCATCGACATACTCGCGGTGAACTATATCCCAGAAACCGTTTGAAAGCGTAACGCCCTTGACGTAGCCTGTGATATCGTCGCGGGTATACACAGTGGGGATCTCAATAAAGCGACGACCGCCGTAATTGATTACAGGCTGACCGGGATAGCCGCCGTATGCATTGTCTACATTATTAATAGATGTTCCGTTTGCCTCGGAATAATACGGGTAAACAAACAGTGTGTTGCCCCAGCCTGTAGCCTGCAATGCTTCGTCATAGTTCTCGATATAGAACTGTACGTAATTACCATCTTCACTTGAATTGTGATTGTAATAGTAAATAGGTGTTATCTCCAGATACTCATCGGAGAAATCAGCAGGGATCTTATACGTCTCGCTGTAAACGCCGCTTGCATTCCATTCATGAAGTGACGGAGTTACGCCGTTGAACGAGAAGCCCTTGACATAATATTTGTCTCTGTAAGCGCTATCGATCGTTGTTGTAACTGTGATCGTATCACCGCGCATAGCCGAACCAGTCTGCATTACTGTGTGGTCTACGATATTTGCAGCATCTGTAAGAACAGTCTTTGCCTTATTGTAGAAATAATCATAATAATTACTGCTGCGGTATGCGCTGTTCTTTGCGTAAATGTCAACGTTTGTTTCATCGGTATCAAATACAGGTATTACACGGAATGTGTTGTAGTCTGTCTGATACTTGCCGTCTTTCCATTCACCGAGATCGACTTTGATTCGGGAGTATGTGATTCCGGAGACAGATTTTAATGTGGCAGCTCCGAATCTACGATTCTCGCGATCATCCTCATTACTCTCGTAATCCGTTCCCATACCAACCGTAACAAATCCGCCAAAGTCGGTTTTGAAGGAATTTGCATTCCATACATTATCCCCGTTATATGTCCAGTAATCATTTCCGGAGGTACCATTAGAGACGGAAAAATAATAAGTTGTGCCAACGGAAGGTGAATCAATATAGCCGTAAGCACGACCATTTTTAACCTTAATTGACGATGCTGGCCAACTGCTTACATTGTTCGTGGCGGTTCCCCATCTGAAATAAGGATTGCCATTGCCCGATTTATCTTCACCATCATTGCTGTCTGTAAACCATGCCTTAATATCAACGGCATCTTTAACGACTATCGCATAAGAATTATCGGTAGTGTTAATGGTGGTCGCTCCGTTTGTGCCTGTCCACTTCGAGAAGCTGTAACCGCTGTCGGGAGCTGCGGTAAATACTACCCTTGTACCCCATTTAACGGTTTTTCCGGATGTAACATCTATACCGCCGTTTGCCTTAGCAGAAACAGAGCCGTGAGGACCTGCAGTAAAGTTTACGTTGTAGTATTCGTCTTTCGTTTTTTCAAACTTTGCGTAATAAGTTGCTGCATTGTTGATTGTTACATGATAAGGGTTAGCCTCGGAAACAAGCGTGTTTCCTGCAGCATCGGAATACCAGCCGACAAAAGAGTAGCCTGTATTTGCTGTTGCGTTAAAATCAACCTGTGTACCCGGCGCAACGCTTGAAACGAGACTGCTATTCAGTGTTACAGTTGCAGAACCGTAACTCGTCTGACCTGTAATAACGCCGGCAGCGACGTCTACAGTATTGAGGGTACCGGAAATCCATTCGACTTTTGCACCATTATCCCATGTAATTCTTACAGTTACATCTGAATAAATATCGGCATTTGCAAGCCAAACAGCATCATCTCGACCGGAGGCCGCTATAACACTGCCTCCATAATTCAGCTTTTCTTCACCACCGTATTTATTTTTGTTTTCATCTTCCAGCCAAAGTTTAAGATATCCATCTGAAAGCCTTCCACTTGTATTAATTGTAATATCGGTGTTGTAAGCATTATTATATGTAGTGAAGTCAGACAAGTAAATCTTCCAGTTACTTGACCCTCCGGCATCAATAGTATCAGCCGCATCCGCATCAATAACTCCAACATTAACACATGCCAACAACATGCACATTGTAAGCACAAATGCGAGGGTGCTGTGTGAAAATCTTTTTAATTTTCCTTTCATTAGGATTCCTCCTTCTTTTTATTATCTTATTGCTGCCGCGGCAGCTTGTACCGCCGCGTGAAATTCCCTGACATATCTTCACTATGTGCGCAATAAATACATCAGCTTGTACACACAGTGAAAATATGTCACCGTACAATTATTTTTCTTCCGTATCACCTCGAATCTACCGGTATTACTAATCAGTCTTAACCATAAAATATACTTATGTCTGCATAGTAGTTATTATGCATCAACGATATTCTATTACATACCTCGACATAGTAATAATAATGGTAACTGTATTTTATCACATTTGAGTGAATTAATCAAGAGCTATTACAAATTCTTAACCGTGGGATTAAGGAGACGGAAGACACTTCTCATATATAATGAAAAGCGGGTCCCCGCTGATGCCCGGGAACCCGCCGAAGGAGGTTGATGAACTTAGAGAATTTTATTATGCAATAACCGGATCTGCCGTTATGCGATCGGCTTACCGATATTTTTGTTGCGGCTGAAGCCTGCGCTGTAACGCAGTACCTCAAGAGCGTCGCTTGAAGTGACAGTTCCGTCTCCGTCAACGTCAGCTATCAGCTTTTGTTCATCTGAGAGAGCAGTCAGTCCTGCGCTCGCTCGAAGTATCATCAATGCGTCGCTCGAAGTAACAGTTCCGTCTCCGTATAAATCTCCGAGAATGCCTGCCGGCTTATTTGATCTGGAGTCTGTATACGTCTTGCCCTCAAATTCAACCGAAGCGGTATAAAGAACGCTGCCGTCGATATTTGTTTTGCCTGCGATCTGAGCCTTCACTGTCCTGACATGACTTTCGTCATTCTCGCAGGTGAATACTGCGTCAGCGCTTTCGTATCCGTTCCAGTCCCACGAAGTGAGCTTGTAGCTGTGACCCTTCGCAGAAAGAAGCTCTGTTTTAGTCGATGTATAAGTCTTTCCGTTGAGATCAATTTCGGCAGTGTAGACAACGGATCCGAGACCCTCGCAGGTCGGCTCTTCTGTCTTGCTCGTAATTACTGCATTGACAGTGTCGGTGTGGGTTCTGTCGTTTGAGCAGGTAAAGACTGCGTATGCCGTTTTGTAGCCGTTCCATGTCCACTCCGGCTCGCCGTAATCGTGACCGAGCTTATCTATGGTCTCTGTCTTCGTATCGGTGTACACATCACCGTCGAGCGTTGCAGTTGCGGTGTAGACGATCTTTCCGTCCGCTTCGCACGCTGCGGGAACTGTCTCGCTCGTCACATCGGCATTTACTCTCAGAGTGTGCACCTTGCCCACCTCGCAGGTAAATACAGCTACGGCTTTTCTTGTGCCGTACCATGTGAATACGGGAGCGCTCCAGTTGTGGATATGATCGGGATCAAACGAATCTGTGCCGCTGTCTGTGTCCGTGTCGGGTACGGGATCGGGCTTTTGATCTGTATCGCTGTGTGTGTCGCTGTCTATGATCGTTTCGGTATCGCTTCCAGACGTGTCGCTGTGTTTATCCGTATCGGTATCATTTTCGCTTCCTGTCTCCGTATCGGGTTCTGTATCGCTGTATACGAAATCGCTGTCGGGAAGGATCTCTTCCACGGCAAAGTACACCGAAATCTTTTTGGTTGAGATCTCGTACTTGAATTCGTAAATTCCGCCCTGTGCGTTCAGAGTGTAGCAGTAGTTCTGCTTGTTCTTTACTATCGGGAGACGGTACGCCGTATCGCTGAAGGACTCGCCCTCAACGTATGCGGAGTCGATCCTGTCCACGGTGAACTTGTACGTTCCCGCTTCGAGAGCCTTCTCTACTGCCACAATGTCGTTGTTGCCTGTCTTTTCGAACGCCACCTCTTCTTCGGGTTCGATAAACGACAAAAAGATAGCAGAGGACGTGCCTTCGAGCGTGTTCTCTGTATTGTACGTGATCGTGTAAGTGCCGTCGCCGCCGTTTACAAACGTCATCGTTCTGTAAGTGCCGTCGTCGTTCTGTACGCCTATTGCGGCTGCTGCGCCAGCTTCAACCGACGGATCGACTGTGACCGTGCCGCCGCTGATCGTGACGAAGTTCGGGTTTGTCGTGTTTCCGACTATGATTTCACCGTCGAGGTTTACATCATACGTTGTAACAGTCGAGGACATAACAACAGTCGAGTTGTCCTTTGCAAGTCCGCCTACTGCGTTGATGCTGCTGCCCTGAGTGCTGCTGTTTGCGTGAAGTGTCAGGTCGATGCCGCTCAATGCCTCGCTTGTAAGCGCCACGGCGTTCTTGTTGAGCTTCTGAGCGATAACGGAGAAGCGAAGAACCACCGATGTAAACTTGTCGTTCTCGATAGTAAACGAACTGTTTGCTCCGAGCGTGTTCAGATATGTAATGAATGCCGCATCGTTTACTGCAACAGCCATTTCCGATTTTGCCGAGTCGTCATAATAGTGCAGAGTATTGTCCTCAGCATTCAGATACACCGTTCCCGAACGCTTGAGCGGCTCCGATACCGTTGCGGGATCGAGTATACGATATGTGCCGTCGGGAAGTACGGGTGTGATATTTGCAAGCGGTGTAATTCCTGTCGCCTGTTCCGTCAGGAAGAATTCCTCTATCGGGAAGTAGTTCACGCCCGTTACGAGCGTATTCCAGTTCTCGGAGATCTCGATCTTTCTCATTGCCGAAACGCCGCCCGGCATTACCTGAGTTTTGTTTCTCGAACTGTCGCCCGTCACTATGATGTCGGTGTTGCCCTTTGTCATAGTCGCAACGGTGTCAATGTTCGAATAAGTAATACCGTTCATCCATGCGGGAGCCGCCGTTGACTTTGCGTCCTCCCTCGGGTCGAGCTTGAGTTCGTTGTAAACATTGTTGAACGGTCTTGAAAGCGCTCCGCCCGTGTTTGCGTAATAGTACGCGTATGCTCTCATCCAGAGAGGACGGCGGGCATTTGCAACGAGCGCGCTTTCGAGGTCTGCCTTTGATTTATACTTGGCGGACAGGGCTTTCGCAACAGATTCCGTGATGAAGATCAGTCGTCTTGTGTTTGCGTTATCCTCAACAGACGCGCTGCCGAGTCCTCCGAGGTTCTTCTCGGTGATATCCCACGCCATTACCTTCATGATCTCATCGGGAAGATCGGTTGCGGGAGTTATATTGTTGCCCCACATTGCAAACGAAGTCGCCGTGATGACGCTGTCGTTCAGGTTGTAGCCCTTTTCAACGTGGTGCGGTTTCCAGCCGATATTCAGGCATATCTCGTCATTTTCCGAGAATACGAGCGGCTGTACGTTTCCGAATGCATTATTGCGCTTGATGCCCGCAAGGTTTATCAGCGCAAGCTCCATAAATCTGCCGATCGAGATGTTGCATTCCTCTGTTGTCATGCCCTGCGCATTGTCGATCGCTATCTCCCGCGCTATCGGACCGTTGACATACATCATCGGAGTGAGCTTTCCCGAACGCAGCGAGTCAAGATACGCCTTGTCCTCGAGCGCCTGTGTGAATGCTATACACACCGGCGTATACTCGGGGGAGCAGCCTGCCATTATTGCGTTTGCGGCTACCTGATACGCCTTGACCGAGCGTCCGTTCACCTTCGCTACCTCATCGTAGAAGCCGTATGCGGAATATCCCATGAACTTCTCCGCCTTGATCTTCGTCGGCGGTACTATCGGCATTCCGTCCGACATTCCGTTCGTTCTGAAATAGTCTTCGACTTCCTCGTACGTTCCGACAAACAGCGGCGGATAAACGCGGTCATACTCGCTGCTCGGCGAGATGATCGGGTATCTGTTGTTTACAGGCTCGATAAGGTCGTACTGATCCTCAAGTATTCCGAGAGAATCGTAAGGCTTGTTTTCATAATCAGCCTCGTATCCGTCGGGCAGCACAGCGGCGCCTGCGGTTAGTGACGTCAGCGCAAAGCCCGCCGCTATCGGCACGCACATCAGTGCGCTGAGCGTTCGTTTCATTAGCTTTGACTTCATAGTATCACTCCTTTACTGTGCCAGATAGAAGTTTTCAATAGGAGCGTAACCCTCACGGGCGCAAAGATCGTTCCAGTCGTTGCCTGCGTTGCGCTTTGTGGGAAGGCTGCAGTTTACTGAGGCACAGTCGCCGCCGGGGAGGATCTGGAACTGTGTGCTGATGTCTCCGCCTGTTATAACAAAGCCTGTGTTGTTGGCTTCGATCGTCTGTGTGGTGTCGATTGAAGAGTAAGGTACAACGCCCCTGAGCCACTCGGGAACTGCCGTTTCGGAGACATAATCTCGCTCAACGTTCTCCGTTGACATTCCGTTTTTGATATCGGCATAATGTTTGTCAAACGTAGTATTAAGATGGATCTTAGATCCCGTATTAGCCCAGTAGTGAGCATAAGTTCTCATCCAAAGCGGTCTGCGGGCGGTAGTGATAAGAGTGTCTTTAAGACCTGTCTTTGAATCGCAGCCCTCTGCTCTTGAAATGAGAGTTGCCGCGTCCTTTGTCAGCCAGACCATACGAGCCTCTCGGGGGTTAGTGTTGCCGAGACCGTTCTGCTGCTTCTCGGTAACATCCCACGACATGAGCTGCAGCGCCTTCTGAGGATCGTCTGTTCCGATGTCAACGGGGTTGCCCCAGATAAGTGTAGAGCCGCAGGTTATAACGCTGGTATTGAGATCGTATCCTTTCTCGACATGGTAAGGATTCCAGCCGATATTGATGCAGGTCTGCTCGTCCTCGGCGAATGAGAAGGGAAGCATATAACCGAATGTACCCATTCTGTTTTCCTTGATCTTGTAGCCTGCGAGGTTGAGCATCGAAAGAGAGACAAATCTTCCGAGAAGCTTGTTCGCCTCTTCGTTTATCATACCGTCCTCATAAGAGAAGCCAAGCTGACGCGCGATCGGACCGCTGACAAGAACGTAAGGAGTCCAGCCGTGTGTACTTGCGAGCGACTTATAGAAGTTACCGTTTGCAAAGAGCTTTGTGATCGCTACGCACAGCGGCATATACTCCGGAGGACAGCCTGCCATGATCGCATTGACTGCTACCTGATATGCAAGGATCTCTTTGTTTGCGGGAGGAACGTCCTGTACCTCACCGTTTCTCGAGTTGACTATATCAGTCGCACCGAGCGGCGTATACTGCAGATAATATTCAACTTTTTCTCTTGTTGCGGGAACAACCGTAAGTCCGTCGGTCATCTCGTTTACTTCGTAGAACTGCTGAACGCGCTCGAATGATCCTGTGAATACGATATCGTCGTACTGAACGCCGTTTACAGCGCCTGCTATCCTGTCGATCTCGTCCTGACCGATCGGCTTTGTCAGACCCTCTACGATCTGATCGAAAAGAACCTCGCGAGCCTTCCTCTGCTGTTCTTCCGTTGTATCGTTTGCGAATGCGCCGGGATAAGCTGCCGTTCTGACAACGGGAACACCTCTGTTGTAACCCGTTGACTCTATCTGAGGGACGAAGGCTTCCGCTCCGACAACTACTGCGGGAACACCTGCGTATTCCGCCGCAAGTCCGTTGCCTGTTTCCTTGACGGTACAGATACCGCAGCCGCAGTTGCCTGAAATAACGGCATTGATGTTGTACTTTTTTAGATTATCCTGGAATGCTTTCGACTTATCGCTGACATTGTTGGGATTGAAAGTACCGCTCTTGCCGACTTCTTCGGTCATATAATATGTATGGCAGTGATACTTTTCAATGAGCATATCGGAGATGACCTGATGTGTAACCGACGCAGAGAAGCTGCCGCCGACAAGCGCTATCGTTTTTCCCTCGAGAGTATCAAGGCGGTCACACTGAGAGATCGGAACGACCGACGAACCCGAAGGCACGGGAGATACGATCTTATACTCGTTCTTAGTCGGCTCCGCATTGGAAGGCTCGACAGTTCTGTCATCTTCCCCATCGCCGCTTCTGGCGATAGACAACTTTGAAGGTACGTCTGTTGTTTCGACTGCCGATTGTGCAGTCAGGGCGCTGCCCGCAATACAGGTGACTGCAAGCAGTAATGACAGCAACCGTTTTGTGATGTTAGTTTTCATAAAATCATCCTTTCGATAAAATATGAATGTGTATGATACAAGACCCAAAATGCAAGCGTTTCATTTGGATCTTAAGTAGCCGAACTGTAAACAACATCGGAGAAAAAGCTGTCTGCAAATATAGAATCCGATGTGTTGTCCTCGGTAAATTTCAGGGTACCGTCCCCGCCGACCTCGTAAGACACGGTGTACACGGTGTCGGGGTCTGTGACAAGGCTGAACGAAAGCTCTCCGTTCTCTGCGGTGTATGCGTAGTACATATACCTGTCAAGCGCAAGATCGTCGCTTTGATAATGTATAGTCATGATCCCCTTATCGGTAAATTTCACGGTCTGCGTATACGACAGATCCTCCGAGAAATATCCGAGCGTTCTCTCGTTTGTTGTCCATTCGCCGACGAGCGCTTTGTCTGTTTCGTATGATTTGTATGAGCATTTTTCGTACTTGGGTGATTCCGCCTGTTCAAAAATATAATCCTGTGACGGAGCTGTCTGCCCCGTCTGCTCGTCGGCGAACTCGGGATATGTAATGGTGAGCTTTGCTGCTTTAAAAAGCTTTACTCCCTCTATCCTGTACTCAAGATCCTCGGTACCCATATTGATGTAACGCTTGCCGTCCTTTTCGGAAAGCTTATACGCTCCCTCTTCGACTCCGCCGTCAAAATACGTTTTGTAAGTACCGTCACCGTATTCTCCCGGTTTTGTGAAAGTGTAGAAGACCTTTTCAACGCTCTGCGCTTCATCGGGTGTCTCGTTTCCAAGCTCGGGATTTACAACAAGTTCCCAGTCGCCCGCGATGGTTTTCGGTCCAAAAAACAAGTATGCCGCCGCTGCCGCAGCAATAAGCACGACCACCGATATCACCGCAATAAGCGCGCCTTTTTTTCCGTTCTTTTTTTCATTCATAGTACCGATCAGTCTCCTTTCTTATCGTTTCTTACAGATGCCCGCAAGCTTAATTAATTCTATCATTTTTGATGTAAACATTCAATCATTCTGCCTTGCCATTGGGGAGCAGTTTTTGACCGCTGGGGCGGAAAAATCCCTCTTGTTACACAAACAAGAGGGATCGTGTTATTATTTATTGTTTTAATTTGTGATGGGAAAGAGCATAGTCAGCTTGTAAACGGAGTCGTTGTCGGCATCTATCTTTATCATGCCGCCGTATTTCTCGACCGTTCGTTTGATGCTCTTTGTTCCGAAGCCGTGCATCTCTTTGTCTTTCTTGCTCGTCTTCGGAAGTCCCTTACGGAATTCGGGCTTTCCCGTGCAGGAGTTTGCGATCTCCACAATTGCGTTGTTAGCCGAAACTCCGCTCTTGACAGATACGAATCTGCCGCTCTTATCACCGACCTTCTCACACGCCTCAACGGCATTGTCGAGCGCATTTCCGAAGATCGTACAGATGTCGATATCCGAAAGGCTCTCCAGCACCTGCGCATCAAGCAGTACGGAATAATGTATGTCGAGATCCTTCGAGTCACTTATCTTCTTTGTAATGATGCTGTCGATCAGATCGTTTCCCGTCTTAACTCTGACAGATGAAAGACCGAAGTTATCGTACATATCGTCGATGTAGCTTTCTATCTTCTTGTTCTCACCATCCTGCGCCAGATGTCTGATAGCTAAAAGATGGTTCTTCATATCGTGCGCAAGCGTTCTGATATTTTCATTTGACTTCTGCACATCACGGTAATATCTGACTCTGTACTCGTTGGCAGCTTCGCACAGGCGCATTCTGGAGATCTCCTGCTGAGCCTGTGCCCCGTACTCCGCCAGCAGCAGGCTTACAGGAAAGAATATCAGAAGTATCAGAATGAAGTATCTGAGCGTAAAGGAACGCTCCATCAGCCTTGACACAAATCTGTACTCCGCAGCAATATAAATAAGGCACACTGCGTTGACCGAGATCTGCAGCATACGGGACGGTCTAATGTTCTCCATTGCGCTGAAATCTATTACAATATAGCTCAACGCAAGCAGTGCCGTCATACATATCATTCTGTACATAAGCGCCATCAGCGTCATTTTTTCATTTATTATGTACTCCGATACAACTCTCGTTATCAGGACATACGAATTATAAAGTATCAGCCAATATGTCGATAAATACAGCACACTGACGACGCGGTCTCTCCGAATTCCGAAAATATATGTTCCCATGAGCAGCCAGCGCAGCACCTCTCTGAAATACGCTTCGCCTACGAGTACTTCACGCTGCGCACCGGGCATTATCGCCACCGCATTCAGAGCGACAAGCGCTGCGAGCGCCGTTACACGGATAACTGTATTAAGTATCTTGCGTGTTTCGGTGTTTCTGAGCCTTGAAAACAAAAAGACCGCAAAAACAATATCAAGAATATTGTTTAGCACAAAAGCGATATCTATATGAACTATCCTCATATCAAACCTCCGCTGAACTCAATAAAGCTCTCCATAAATTGTTTTTTTCGGTGCTTGCTGAGCAAAACTGTGCTGCCGTCCGACATTGAGAGCGAGCTTCCGTCGATCGTTCTGATGTGGCGCAAATTGACGAGATAACTTTTGTGCGTTCTGAAAAAGCCCTTTTCAGTAAAGACCTCCTCCAGCTCGGAAAGCGTCTTTGACGTTGAGATCCGCCCCTGCGTCGTCACAAGCTCCACATCGTGCCTGAATGCTTCGATATAAATTATATTGCTTGACCGCAGCGTCAGCGTACCGTTTTTGTCTGAGATCGCCACAGTGTCGTTTTTGGTAAACTCGAGCCTTTTTACAGCCTCTCTCAGATTGCGTTCGAGGGGAGCGTAAGAAACGGGCTTTTTGATAAAACCGAAGGCGTGTACCTCGTAGCCCTCCATCGCATACTCCGTCATAGATGTTATGAAGATGATGCATAAGTCTTCGTTGCTCCTGCGAATGACCCGAGCTGCATCTATACCCGACATATCGCCCATTTTTATATCGAGCAGCAGGATATCGGTATCGGCGGACATCCTCTGAAGCATCTCCTCCGCACTGCGGAAAATCTCGACCACAAATTTCTCGCCGAGCTTCTCGCCGAGCTGCCCGATCAGCACCTCGGTCTGTCTGCAAAATTCCTCTTCATCATCACAGATCGCGATCTTCCACATTTTTGTCACCCCGATTCGTTTCATCGGATCGGCACTTGCCTTTCCGATCGTTTATAAGGAACACAGTTTCGTCAGACTCATCACAACAACTCACGGTGGTTGATTTGTCTGATTTGCGCTCTTTTATCCGCTTTACTGATTATTATATCAGATACACACGTTATACGGCAATAGAAAAAACAAGAATTTTTATATGATTTTAAAAGTCTTATTGCATTACAACTAATAATTCGTTGAAAAAGTGAAGTGTATTTCCCACAAGCAAGTCTGTTTATACCACAAAAAACTGCGGCGGGCAGTATGAAAACCGCTCGCCGCATACATTCGATCTGTTATTTCAGCGCACTGTAATCCTCATCGGACACAGGCTCGCACCATTCCGTGCTTCCTTCCTCGCCCTGTATCTCTACCGCAAGATGGGAGAACCAGCTGTCGGGCGCTGCGCCGTGCCAGTGCTTGACCTCGGGCGGGATATTGACGACCGTACCCGGAGTCATCTCGATCGGGTCTTTTCCCCACTCGCGATAGTAGCCTCTTCCTCCTACGCAGATCAGCATCTGTCCGCCGCCGCTCTTAGCGTGGTGAATATGCCAGTTGTTGCGGCAGGAAGGCTCGAACGTGACGTTGAAGATCGGTATCTGATCTGTAGAAACCGGTGCAAGATAGCTCTGCCCTACGAAAAACTGTCCGTAAGGATTCGGCTCACCGATCGGGAAAAAGATAGTGCTGCCATACTTATCCTTGTCGGATATCGCGGGCGTTTCCTCGTTCCATACGTCCTTTGCGAGCCTGAAGACCGCCCAGCCCTTCGGCCAGCCAACATACATCGTTGCGTGAGTAATGATCGAGGCGATCTCGGCTTTTGTAACGCCGTGAGCCTTTGCGTTTTGCAGATGATAAACAAGCGCGCTGTCTGTGATACCCGACGCCATCAGCGACACTACAGTTATGATGCAGCGTGTCTTGACGTCTATCGCCTGCTCATTCCATACCTCACCGAAAAGCACATCGTCGTTGAGGTGCGCAAACATCGGCGCAAACTCTCCGAGCTGATCTCTTCCCGCTGTCTGTACTATTTTTTCACTCATGATTTTTAACCTCCGTTATATCTTCTGACTGCCTGTGCTCCAGACGTGTCTTTCATTCCTGTTGGCGGGCTTGTTCTGCGCCATCACTCCCGCAAGCGGGTGCGGTATATACAGCTCTTCAAGATAATGGATCTCATCTTCGGAAAGCGCCGTATCGACAGCCTTCGCCGCGCCCTCGATGTGATGCAGCTTTGTCGCGCCGACTACGGGCGATGTCACCTTTGTCAGCAGCCACGCAAGCGAGATCTCGGTCATAGAAACACCGCGGCTCTCGGCAAGCTGTGCAACACGCATAATTATCTTCTCGTCCTGCGCCTTTGTCGCATCGTATTTGAATTTTGCGTAAGTATCCTCCTCAGCGCGTTTCGAGACGGTACCGGGAAGACGGGCAAGCCTACCGCTTGCAAGCGCACTGTACGGAGTCATAGCGATATTATCCTCATCGCACAGCAGCGCCATTTCACGCTCCTCCTCACGAAAGATCAGGTTATAATGCCCCTGAACGCTCACAAATTTTGAAAAGCCCTCTTTTTCTGCGAGCGCATTTGCCTTTGCAATCTGCCACGCATAGCAGTTTGAGATGCCGATATACCTCACCTTGCCCGCTCTGACAACGCGGTCCAGACCTTCAAGGATATCATATATGGGCGTGTTCCAATCCCACATATGATATATGTACAGATCAACATAGTCCATTCCGAGATTTTGAAGGCTCTTGTTTATCATGCGTTCGATATGCTGCCGACCCGTTATTCCTGCCTCGATATCTCCCTGTGTTCTCGGCAGGAACTTTGTCGCCACAACGACATCTTCACGCCTCGCAAGGTCCTTGAGCGCTCTGCCGACATACTGCTCGCTCGTGCCAGATTGATACGCTATCGCCGTATCGTAAAAATTCACGCCAAGCTCCAGCCCTCGCTTGATGATCTCTCTTGTATGCTCCTCGTCTATCGTCCATGAATGCTGACCGTTCTTTGCATCCCCAAATCCCATACAGCCCATACATATACGAGAAACGTTAAGTTCCGAATTTCCAAGCTTTGTGTATTTCATTATACACCTCCGAAAAGTTTACCGAGAAATCTGTATGTCAGCTCGTATATCGTGCTGTAGATAAAGCCTACATCAGCCTGCTCCATTGCCGAACGCTGCTTATCGGTAACGCAAGTGTAAGGATAGATACCGAACATAAAGGGAAAGAACGAATAGAGCATATCCTGCCTTTCTTTCTCCGAACGGTCTGAGAAAAATTTGTCGAAGCAGCGCTTCACAGCCCTCAGAGAACCGCCGTACGCCCTCTTGAAATCAATAAGGTTTTCGACCCTCGACTCTTCTTCCATATCGAAATTGTTCATAGACATCAGCTTCAGAAGCAGATTTCGCTTTTCAAGAGACTGCGCAAGGCGCTTTGCAAGCTCATCGTGCGTGAGCGTTTCATTTTTATCGTGTATCTCGTCGATATCGCAGATCCACAGCTCATACTCACGCTGCAAAAGCGCAAGGAAGATCTCTTCCTTCGTCTGGAAATAACTGTAGATAGCCGTCCTTGTAAACGGAAGCTGAGCGCCTATATCCTTTATGGTTATCTCTTTAAAGCTCTTTGTTTTGTACAGCTGCTCGCAGGTGTTGATTATCTCCTCCCTGCGGCAGCTCATCTCTTCTTTAGATATTCTTGGCATAGTATGCTCCTTAATCAATCTGTGAGAATGTAACGCTGACATCTCCTGAGCCGAGAAGCTGAGCAAGCTCATCGTCACTCTTGTCGGTAATATGACCGAGACGGGTGTACGCCCACGAATTCGATCCGTAGAATACAACGACCTGATCTCCCGAATAAAGCACGATATCGCCCGCAGACGTTGTTGTCCCGATGTCATTTCTCGGCAGACTTTCTCCGATGTATCCTACCTGCTCGAAGCCGCCGTACATTGAAAGTCCGACAGTCAGCGGCTCGTCCTTGCAAAGTTGAGCCAGCGCTCTTACGGAATCATTGTTTTCCCATTCGACGTTGACAGGTGTGTCCCCTATCTTAAGCTCCATCATAATATCTTCTTCCTCTCTTTCCTGCTCCGATACGCTTTCCTCCAATATTTCGGATACATCTTTTTCTGTACTCGTCGCTTGTTTCGTTGATCCGTCCGCTGTGTCTCCGCTTATGACCGCATCTGTATTTTCAGACTTGCTCGAATAATTATCCGTGGTCATCTCACTTTTTATTTCCGACACGGAAGAAGCCGTGCTGCGGGGTTGTTCGTTCTGTGAAGAAGCGCAGGCTGAAAGCATTGCGATCAGCAGCGCGCACAACAGGATAGCTCTATATCTGTACATCTGTACCACGCTCCTTGGATCATCTATAATGACATTGTGTCGCTATATTGATTATACATTTATTTTGACACCGCGTCAATATGTTTTCTCGTAAAAATTCAGCTTTGATATTTATGCATAATTACAAATCGACAACGACATGATCTTTAAGGAGCCACTGATTAAATCAGTGGCTCCTTAATTCAGATCACTTTTCGGCAGGCTCCCATTTGCATCTTACGGGAGAAACTATCGAGCCTTCCTTTTTCATTGCCGCAAACGCCTTGTCTACGACCTTTCTGTCAAGACCCGTAAGCTCTGCTGCCTTTCCTGCGTTGAGCGGTTCGCCCGCTTTTTTCATTGCTTCAAGGATGATCTCTTTTTCGTTCATAGGATCCTCTCCTTTCATACTCCACCGCTCTTATCGACGGGAAATCTTTTTATTTCCGAAAGCTGAATTTTGATGTATCGTAACTGTGTTCCATGCGTGAATTTGACGCAATAAAAATGCAGAATAATAACATTCGGTGTTAGTGCTTTTTTATCTCTTTTAGAAGATCCGCCTTGATCGGCATTAAGACTCACCGTGTTATCAACTCATTTTTTTGAGGATAGTTCGGTTTTATCATTTTTGTTTTTTAAGGATAATCTGATCCTGCTAAGGAAGATCCAATACAAGTATCCTATGACACATCCGAGCGTATTGTGGATAACATCGTCTGTCTCACATAATCCGAGAGAAAAAAAGTACTGGATCGCCTCGATCCCCGCCGAAAGACAGCAGCTTATGAGCAAAGTCTGAATAAAAGTACGTTTTGATGAAAAAGGGACAAGAAATCCGAACGGGATAAACAAGAGGACGTTCATATATACTTGCCATCTTGCATACAAACTGTCAAAATGCTGATATGATACGAAAGGTATCAGGCTCGGCGCACGAAGCATACGGTGCCGTCTGCTGAATAATGTCAGATACAGTATAACAATAACGTAAAGAAACGGCAGAAATCTCCGAATTTTATCCGTCCATTTCTCCGGCAGCAAAATCAAAACCAGCGGCGCAAGGAAAGCAGCTGCAATAACCACTGCTTGAAATACTCTGTTTGTGATCGGGAACATAACGATCATCACCTGTTCTTGACTTTTTTGATGTTCTTTATCTCCATTTCCGCTCTGTCGGAGTTACGAACCAACCGCATACACCAACAAACAGGCAGCAGAAACGGAGCTTTATTAAGCACAGGGTATTTATACTTCATGATCTTCATATTGGGAAATGCTCTTTTCATCAGGTACACTATCTTCTTTAAAGTTTTCCCTTTAACTCCCGCAGAAAGCTCATCGTATCTGTGCTGCACCAGTTCCTTGCTCGTGCCGTAGATACCGCTGCCGAGCAGCCTGTCACCCATTTCGCTGCCAAGTATCTTCGGATCGTCTCCGAACCAATCTTCAACGAGCTGCAATGTCTCCCCGGCAAGCTCGTAAACGCCGAGCGTTTTGAATTGTTCGTTTATATAATCGAAGTCGAGTTCGGACCTGTACTTTTTCAAAAAGAAATAAAAATCTATAACAGAACGTATCCCCGTACCCTTTAGCGTGTAGTCCTTGAGGTAATTCATCATAATATGTACGAAGGAATCATTCAAATTCAGCTTATACTCACAACCGGAAACAAGTATCGCTTTATCCCAGACAGACTGATAATAATTATGCCATGTTTCCTGTTCGATTGAAAACAAATCCAGGTGGATCTCAACGTGAATAAACGGCGGCAAATTGTAGCTGTCGTCTTTTCCGAAATTGCCCATACCGCCCGAATATCCGAGCTGCTTCATCAAAACGGAGGCAGCCTCACGGTCGGAGCGATGTACCAGAATGTCCAGATCGGACATAAAACGGTATTCCTTTTTGGGATATGTATCCCGCAGATACCAACCCTTTAAAGGCAGGAAGTCTATCTTCGCTTCGTTGAAAGCCTCGGCAAGACGTTCCTTTTCCAATTCCTGAAACACCATCTGCGCGGTGTTTGCCTCACAGACCCTACGCCACCTGCTCAACATTTCCCCGTCGATCGGAATACCCGCCTTCTCGACAGCCGCTAATGTGATATTTTCAATTTTGTGGGTACGAGACAGATCAAAAATATCTTTCATTCGATCAAAATCGGAGATATTATCGTTTATCTCGTTTTTAAAGAAACACCTTAAAAGTGTGATCATAAACTCGGCAGAAGTCATATTCATAATCTCCGCTTTAAAACTATTGAAGGGGGTGATAAATCTGATGGAAATATTATACAGGAATAACAGTTGGAAACATCGAGCCGATCCGCCGTGGACGGTGACAGAAATGCAAAGCACGACACGCCAAGGCTGCAAAACGATAGACTTCCCCCTTGTGATTAGGATTATAACGCAAATTAATGGTGGTTGTCAAGTGGAAGGGGGTATAACCCGCAGGAACGGCTCCGGCATTTACTCCATGTATTTCTTCCTGTCCAAAACGGGGAGTTGTTTCCGAATGAATTCCAATGTTTTCGAATGCGCGGGTTACCGCCATCTTTCCCCTCTGAAACTATCACCTCACCCCCCGGCGCAGCAACCGCACAACTCAAATCTCCCACGGCGCAAACCGTGGGAGATTTCTAAAATAATCAAACTTAGGGAGACACTGATTAAAGCGAATGCTCATATTGCGCCGTCAGATTTTCAGGCAAATTGTTTGAAAAAACCAAAGTAATACTGACATATTTCAAGGTTTTTGAGGGCAATTTGACAAAAAGATGCCGGCAAGATGAGTGCACCACAGGCACGTCCTTCGGTCGCTCAGTCCGAAGGACGTGATTTAATCAGTGGCTCC
>ONIC01000135.1 GCA_900317815.1 uncultured Eubacteriales bacterium
CAGCGCGAATCCCAATCCTTGATCACGCCGACACGCAAACCGTGCGGATGTACTTTCTGGCCCATTACTCTAACCTCCCTCTCTTAATCTTCCTTTTCCTTGAGTACAAGGGTAATGTGCGATGTCTTCTTGTCTATTCTGTATGCTCTGCCCTGAGCTCTGGGACGGATACGCTTGAGTATCGGGCCCTGGCTCACACTGCACTCTGCAACATAGAGCTTGGAAACATCCATATCGTGGTTATTCTCAGCATTTGCGATAGCTGACTTGAGCAGCTTCTCCAAATCCTCACAAGCTGCCTTGGGAGTATGCTTGAGGACAGCCATTGCATAATCGACCGGCTTGTTTCTGATAAGATCGAGAACGATCGAAACCTTGCGCGGCGAAATGCGAGCATAATTCAAATAAGCCTTAGCTTCCATTGTGTCTTAACTCCTTTCGGCATTACTTCTTTGTAGTTTTAGAACCTGCATGACCTTTGAAGGTTCTTGTCGGCGCAAACTCACCGAGCTTGTGTCCGACCATATCCTCGGTAACGTATACCGGAACATGCTTGCGTCCGTCGTGGACTGCAAATGTATGACCAACGAAATCCGGGAAGATCGTAGAGCTTCTGCTCCATGTCTTGAGGATCTTCTTCTCGCCGGTCGCGTTCATTTCCTGAACCCTTTTAAGAAGTACGGGCTGTACATAAGGGCCCTTCTTAACACTTCTGCCCATCTTTTAAGCTCCTTTCTCTTTATACAAGCTCTCTGTCACGATTACTTGCCGTTTCTGCGCTTAACGATAAGCTTGTCAGAACTCTTCTTGTGCTTTCTTGTCTTATAGCCGAGTGCAGGCTTACCCCACGGGGTAACAGGGCCCGGACGACCGACAGGGCTCTTACCTTCACCACCACCGTGCGGGTGATCGTTCGGGTTCATAACGGAACCTCTGACTGTAGGTCTTACGCCCATATGTCTCTTACGGCCTGCCTTACCGATCTTAACATTCTCGTGATCCGTGTTGCCTACCTGACCGATAGTAGCCATGCAGGCTGCGGGCACGTTGCGAAGCTCGCCGGAAGGAAGTCTGAGCAATGCCATGCCGTTTTCCTTAGCCATAAGCTGAGCCATGATACCTGCGCTGCGGGCGAGCTGTGCGCCTCTGCCGGGGTAAAGCTCAACGTTGTGGATGAATGTACCCGTCGGGATGTTTGTGAGCGGAAGTGCGTTACCTACCTTGATATCTGCATCAGGACCGGAAACTACCTTATCGCCTACCTTGAGACCCTGGGGTGCGATGATATATGCCTTCTCACCGTCTGTATACTCGATGAGAGCGATGAATGCCGAACGGTTCGGATCGTACTCAAGAGTCTTGACCGTAGCCTCGACGCCTGCCTTCTGGCGCTTGAAGTCGATGATACGATACTTTTTGCGGTTTCCGCCGCCCTTGTGACGAACCGTGATTCTTCCGTAGCTGTTTCTGCCCGAGTTCTTCTTGAGAGGCTCAAGAAGGCTCTTTTCGGGTGCAGTCTTTGTAAGCTCGGAGTAGTCTGTTACCGACATATTACGTCTGCCGTTTGTAGTCGGCTTATAAACTTTAATAGCCATTTTTTTCACACTCCTCATGATGGCTTTGCGGGGAATGGCGTCCCCATATCTGCATAAGCTTCAGAAGCTTACATCATGCCTTCAAAAAATTCAATATCCTTGCTGTCGGGCTTGAGCGTTACATAAGCCTTTTTCCAAGCTCTTGTGTAACCCTGATTTCTGCCCTGACGGCGAAGCTTGCCGCGAACGTTCACTGTGCTTACCTTGTCAACGGAAACGTTGAAAAGCTCCTCAACAGCCTTAGCGATCTCGATCTTGTTCGCATCCTTTGCTACTTCAAAGGTGTACTTCTTAGCAGCGATACCCTGCATTGCCTTCTCTGTGATGATCGGGCGAATTACGATGTCCTGTGCAAACATTATGCGTACACCTCCTCGATCTTGGCAACGGCGTCCTTAGCAATGATGAGCTTGTCTGCATTGAGCATATCATATACATTGAGCTCGTTTACCTGAGCCGTCTTAACTCCGGGAATGTTCGAAGCGGACTTGATAACTTTCTTGTCTACCTCGGGGAGAACTATGAGGGCCTTCTTCTCGGAGCCTACAGCCTGGAGCATCTTAACGATCTCTTTCGTCTTGTACTCGTCAACTGTGATGCTGTCGATAACGATGATGTCGTTATCCTGAGCCTTTGTCGAGAAAGCAGACTTCATAGCAAGTCTTCTGACTTTCTTATTTACGGAGAATCCGTAATCTCTCGGCTTCGGGGCAAATACGATACCGCCCTTTGTCCACTGAGGAGCTCTGATCGAACCCTGACGTGCATGGCCTGTACCCTTCTGTCTCCACGGCTTCTTACCGCCGCCTCTTACCTCCGAACGGGTAAGTGCCGACTGTGTGCCCTGACGCTGATTAGCGAGATAATTTACAACTAATGTGTGCATTACTGCGGCGTTCGGTTCAATTCCGAAAATGGAATCTGAAAGATTGATGTCGTCAACCTTTGTGCCCTTCATGTCCACTACTGCTACATTTGGCATCTGAATTCCTCCTTCCCTTACGCCTTAACACTGTCTTTGATGACTACCAGACCGCCGTTCGGACCCGGAATTGCGCCCTTAACTGCGATGAGGTTGTTTTCTGCGTCTACCTTAACTACTGCGAGGTTCTGAACTGTAACCTTCTCAGTACCGAGGTGACCTGCCATCTTCTTGCCCTTCCATACTCTCGAAGGAGTGGAGCAAGCGCCCATTGAACCGCCGTGGCGAGCAACAGGACCCGAACCGTGTGTTTCCTTGAGTCTCTGGAAGTTCCAGCGCTTGATTACGCCGGCGTAGCCTTTACCTTTGCTTGTGCCTGTAACGTCGATCTTGTCACCTGCCGCAAAGATGTCAGCCTTAACGATCTGACCAAGCTCATAAGCGCTTGTGTCTTCGAATCTGAACTCTCTGAGAGTTCTCTTCGGTGCAACGTTGCTCTTCTCGAAGTGACCCTTCATAGGCTTGTTGACCTTGTTGGGCTTTAAATCTCCGAAGCCGAGCTGAACTGCTTCATAGCCGTCATTTTCAACTGTCTTCTTCATTGAAACAACGCAAGGGCCTGCTTCAACGACAGTTACCGGAACGACTTTTCCGGTTTCGTCGAAGATCTGCGTCATGCCGATCTTCTTGCCGATAATAGCTTTCTGCATTTCTCATGCCTCCTGAAATAGAGTTATTGGTTGACTTGCGCCAACTTGACCCCGAATGCGGTTGGTTGGAACCTTTCATTAAGTCCCGATCCCCGGGTTACCGTTTTGACCTTCACTCCGCCAAGCGGCGGCGATAAGAACGGAAGGATCAGAGCTTGATGTCGATCTCAACACCGGCAGGGAGTTCCAAGCTTGTGAGTGCGTCGACTGTCTTGTTAGACGGTCTGAGGATATCGATAAGTCTCTTGTGAGTTCTCATCTCGAACTGCTCACGGCTGTCCTTGTACTTATGAACAGCACGGAGAATCGTGATGACCTGCTTCTCTGTCGGAAGCGGAACGGGACCGGAAACCCTTGCGCCCGTGCGCTTCGCTGTTGCAACGATCTTCTCCGCAGACTGATCTACGAGCTGATGATCGTAACCCTTAAGTCTTATCCTTATCTTTTCTTTGACTGCCACTTTAATCGCCTCCTGATAAATTTGTTTTGATTAGGGGGTGACAATTGATCGCCTTGTTTCGCTTTTAATACGCCTCGTCTCGTACCCTGTTCCGGGTGTTTCAACTAAAGGCGTTTTAAAAAACCGGAAAACCGCATAGGTTTACCGGGAAATTGGCAAGAGAATCTCAGGCAGCACGCACTGTTATTGTGCATTTGCCATAAATTCAACTATAATCTGTCGCCCGGTTTAAAATCGGACATACTCCACGGAAAAACCGACTACATATTTTTAACAATATGTGCCGCAACCTCCCGCTTCATCGCATATCTTGTGCAGTCACGCAAGTATTAATATAGCACATTTTCCCCCAATCGTCAATATTTCGGCGGAATATATCCCTGTAGAACTTTTATAATCTTTCTTTGCTTTTTTATGCATTATTACCAACGAGTTTTTCCGATCAATGTACCGCTGCTATTTCTTCCGTCCGTCCTTTTCTATTATATATATGTACACTTGACCCGTGCATATAACGCAGTTCTGATCATACATCCTCACCCGCCGCAATTCCCGTTTGCTTTTTTCCAAACTTTGCGAGGCTAATTCCGCTTACACAATCACTTTAGGTATTGACATTTCACCCTTTCGCGTATTATCATATATAATGTATAAGAATGCGGTCGTGTGACGATATTCAGGGAAACTCCACGCCGCGAGCCTTTGCCGCCACCAACGGCGGTATCGACTAAACAACGCAAAGGATTTGATTTTTATGGAGCAGATATTCAATTCAAGAAATCCCTATTACCGCAGTCCTTCGGGCGCCGTGGAAGAGGGTACTTCCGTTCATTTCAGGATCAAGGTGCCGCTTTCTCTCAAGTGCAGCAAGGCTCACCTGATTGTCATCAATGAGAACAACAACAGTAAGCGCGACAACTACACTATGCTCTGGGCAGGAATGCAGGACGAGTGCGAGATCTGGGAATGTGACTTTATCCCGAAAAAATTCGGTCTTTACTGGTATTCATTCCAGCTCGATACGCCGGATGGTCTGCGCTTTCTCGTCAGAGACTTCGGCTCGGTAGCCCGCATCGAATACAACATCGTATACTCATGGCAGCTCACCTGCTACAAGAAAAATTTCAAAACTCCCGACTGGCCTGCGGGCGGCGTTATGTATCAGATCTTCCCCGACAGATTTTTCTTCTCGGGCGAGAGCAAGCGCGCAGGACGTCAGGACAGAGAATATCACCAGAGCTGGGACGAAATGCCCGAATGGAGACCGAATCACGAGGGCGTTATTACAAACACCGACTTTTTCGAAGGCGATCTCAAGGGCATTACTCAGAAGCTCGACTACCTTGAAGACCTCGGCGTGACCTGCATTTACTTAAATCCTATATTCGAGGCATACTCAAACCACCGTTACGACACAGCAAGCTATGAAGACATCGATCCGCTGCTCGGCAATGAGGAAGACTTCAGGACTCTGTGCGCAGAGGCAAAGAAGCGCGGCATCAGAATCGTAAACGACGGCGTATTCTCGCATACGGGAAGCGACTCGAAATACTTCAACCGTCAGGGCAGGTACAAGACCCTCGGTGCATACAACTCAAAGGAATCTCCGTACTTCAGCTGGTATGACTTCAACAACTGGCCGAACGGCTACAACTCGTGGTGGGGCTTCGATACTCTCCCGAACACAAGAGAGGACGACCCCAGCTTCAACGAGTACATCAACGGCGAGAACGGTATTATTCGCAAGTGGATCAAGGCCGGCAGCAGCGGTTGGAGACTTGACGTTGCAGACGAACTTCCCGATGTTTTCATAAAAAATCTCAGAAACGCCGTCAAGGCAGAAGATCCCGATGCGATCGTTATCGGTGAGGTCTGGGAGGACGCATCGAACAAGGAGAGCTACGGCTCGCGCAGAAAGTTCCTTCTCGGAGAACAGCTCGACACTGTTATGAACTATCCGTTCAGAAGCGCCATACTTGAATATCTCCGCGGAGTTGACGCATTCCACATCATGGAGGGCATCAACTGCATCATGGAGAATTATCCTCGCCCCGTCATCAGAAATCTGATGAACTTCGTCACTACTCACGACACGGAAAGAACCATCACCGTTCTTGCAGGCGAACCGCTCAACAACCGCAACAGAGAATTCCAGGCAAACACAAAGATGTCGCCCGAGCAGAGGGAGTACGGACTTAAGGCGATGCGCCTTGCAGCGGGACTCCAGTTCACGCTTCCGGGCTTCCCGTGCATTTATTACGGCGATGAAGCAGGCGTAGAAGGTTACAAGGATCCGTTCAACCGTTCAACATACCCGTGGGGCAAGGAAGACAAGGGACTTCTCGAATGGCACAAGCAGCTCGCAAAGTTCCGCAAGTCCTACACTTGCTTTAACGACGGTGAGTTCAAGGACTTCTTCTGCAAGGAGAGGATAATGTCCTATGAGCGTTACGATGAAAACGGCAGAATGCTCTGCATCTTCAACGCAGGCAGTGAGAACGCAGGCGTTCCCCTTCCGCGCGGCTACAGCTACAACGAGTGCGGCGTAGTGCTCTCGACAAGCGACGAATGCAAGATCGACGACAAGAACGTCGTAGAAGTTCCCGCAATGAACTGCGTCTTCATCAGAGCGACCGCTAAAACAAGAGAAGTAACAAGACCGACACCCGCATTCTAATAAAACTCACATATACATACTAAAAAAGCAGATGCATTGAGCACCTGCTTTTTTCTTATAACTTTATACGGGGATAAAAAAATGTGGGCGAAACCTCTCGCCCACGTTTTTTATTTATAGTTTTCCGTAATGACCGTAGTATTCGGCTGCGCTGTAAGACGTTTTACTTCGTCCTGCGTCAGGTCGCGCCACTTGCCCTGCGGGAGCATACCGAGCTTGACCTGCCCTATCTGAGTGCGTTTGAGTCTTGCAACTTCAAGTCCGAGCTTCTCGCACATCTTTCTGATCTGGCGGTTGCGTCCTTCTCTGAGGATCACTTCAAGCACAACTCTGCCCTCCTCACGCTTTACAACGTGAACATCGCAGGGCTGAGTCTTTCTGCCGTCGATCACCATTCCCGAGGTCATCTCCTCGACCTGCTCCTTTGTGATAGTGGGACGAACCGTGACTCTGTAGACCTTAGCTACGTGCTGAGTAGGATGTGTGACCTTATTTGCAAAGTCGCCGTCATTCGTCATCAGCAGCAGACCCTCGCTCTCACGGTCGAGCCTGCCCACGGGATAAACACGGGCGGGAACGTCCTTGACAAGCTCCGCCACACATTTCCTGCCGCGCTCGTCGCTCATTGTCGTGACGTAGCCCCGCGGCTTGTGCAGCATTATGTAGTAGTATTTATTCTTCGCAGCGGTACTGATCCGTCTGCCCTTTACCGTTATCTTATCTTTTTGAGGATTGACCTTATCGCCGAGCTGCGCCGTCTTTCCGTTGACCTTAACGCTGCCCTGTACGATCAGCTCCTCCGCTTTTCTTCTTGAAGCTACACCGCACTGCGCAAGTACCTTCTGAAGTCTTACCAATTCTTCCATTTTCTTTCCTCTTCTCACACGCAGTACGCGCACATTTTTTTACTTTTCGGTTTGTGAACACATTTCGGATCACTTTCCAAAACGGCTGCCCAACCTGCGGCAGCACCGTAATGCTTTATTTCGGGGCTCAATTCCCGATGCATTTTGTATTCATCAATTTTTCTCTCTGCAGAACTTTGAAATTGCTCTCAACCAGCTCAATATATTCTCAAGAAACGAAGTTGTACAGCTGTCGGCATTGATATCCTCAGCTGCAGTGATTTCCGAGCTTCCCGCGCAGACTCCGCCAGTATAATACCGCACCTCACCGAGCCTGTCGCCCTTTTTAACAGGCGCATAGACAAACGGCGGGAGATCGTATTCCCGTGTTTGCTCCGCACTTCCGGCTACTATCTGCGGCGGATCTCCGAACTCGACATCTACCGAAGCTTTCTGCCCTCCGACAACGTCCACTTTCAGCGTTTCACCGTTTCGCATCGGAGAAGTCATCTTGAGTTTGCCGAAGCCGTACTCATACAATGCGGCATGATCGTTCCAATCGTCGGGATCGTTGAGCGTCACGGCGATAAGGCGTATACCTCCGCGCTCTGCACATGAAACGAGCGTCCGCCCCGCCTTGTCTGTATATCCCGTTTTTCCCGAAACGCAGCCCTCAACAGTTTTCAGCAGCTTGTTTTCATTATAATAGGTCTGAGTTTTTCCTTCGGGAATAATAAAATCGACAGTTACGCTGCCCTGAGAGTCGATCCTTGCAAACTCCTCGTTTTCCATACACGCCGCCATAAGCCGCGCAAGATCACGGGCAGTAGTGAAGTGTCCTTCCGCGTCAAGTCCCGACGGCGTAACAAAATGCGTGTCGTTAAGCTCCAGTTCATCGGCACGGCTGTTCATCAGATCCGCAAAGTCCTCGATACTTCCCGCAACAGAACAAGCTATAGCATTCGCCGCATCGTTCCCCGATACCATCAGCATACCGCCGACAAGATCGTCCATACTGACCGTCTCGCCGTCTGCAAGATACATACTCGATCCCTCGGCATACCACTGAGATGACATAGTTACCTGCGTGACCTGACCGCTTTGATACGCTTCTATACCGAGCAGCGCAGTCATGATCTTTGTCGTGCTTGCCATGGGAAGCTGCTGTTCATCATTTTCCCCGCAGATAAACTCACCGTTGTTCGGACAGTACAGGCAGTACGAGTATGCGCTCGTCCGAGGCGGCGTTATCTCATCAGAGTCAGCCGTAATAAAACAGACGCGAACTGCGCATACAGCCGCAATAATTACAGACAGCGCCTTTGCAGCCTCATATACCCGCTTATTCAAGCGCATCACTCCTTGACATCGTTATATATGATGTATATGTCGGAGCGGCGTTATGATATTCTTATCAGAACATACTTTCGTCAACGTCGGCAGCTTCGTCAAGGCTCGACTTTACCGTCTTTCTGCTGTCAACAGGTCTTGCGGTCGGAACATCGTCTTCCTTCTTGCCCTTGCCCATCTTTTTGAAAAGGTCGCTCACCTTATCGGAGATATCGGGGATCATCGCAATAACACGATCGACTGCGCCGTCGAATTCCATATTAAGCATCTTTACATTGCCATTGTTGACAACGAGGAATGCAACGGGCTGGATAGAAACGCCCGCACCGCTGCCGCCCGCGAAATTGGTCTCTTTGGAATTACCGTTTTTATTCGGGAGATCGGAGCCGCCCGAAGCAAAACCGTAGCTTACCTTTGAAACAGGAATGATGACCGTGCCGTCCGGACAGATAACAGGCTCTCCGATGATCGTGTTGACATCGACCATCTGCCTGATCTTCTCCATCGTGTTATCCATCATATTTTCAAGATGATTTGCCATATTTATACACCCTTTCAGTTTGTATTTATACTTAATAGTTTACACACCGTATTATCAGAATTCGCCCTTCAGCTTGAAGCCTACCGCTCTGACAAGTGCGTGAACAGCGCCTCCGATAACGACCCACGGAACGAGCGCTATCTCTGCGCATATATCCGTTTCAAGCGCTTTCTTATCAAAATCGGGCCGTATATTCACACTGTATCTATCATATTTCATGATCTTCAGCAGCAGCGTCAGCGCAGGATATACCCCTGCGCACAGCCTTCCGTAATTAATCGCAGTATCGGCAGCGTTATCCGCCGCAACTGTGATATCTATATCAAGTCTCCGAAGCCGCAGATTTTTGAATATCGGTTTGAGGACATTGCCCGCAAGCGAAGCGATATCCTTAAATGCAGTGATTATTGCGTCAACTCCGCCCTTATTATACAGACTTTTCAGCCACTTTACAACAGGATTTTGCTTTTTCTTTTTGTCTTTCTTCTCTTTCCTGTCTTTATTGCTCTTTTTATTTTCTGCCGATGTTTTTTCGGTATCTGTTTTTTTCTCTTTTTCTTTCTTTTTGTTCCTCTTTGGCTTTTTCTGCGCTTTCTGCTCCTCTGTGATCGGTATTGTGATCTTCAGAAAGAGATAGCGTATCTGCAAAAACACCTCGTCTGTATACCGCACAAAGACCCGTGTCGGAACAGCAAGAGCTGCGGCGATCAGCAAAAGCAGCGCAAGCAGCACCCAGAGTATTATCTTTAAAACTATCACGCCGTTCACCGACCTTTTTCAGTATGGAATTCAGAGTGCAGATGCCGGATCACAAAAGTCTGCTTATTCGTCTGGTTCCTTATTTTCCTTATTTTCCGAATTTATCTCGGGAAGACCCTCGAGCGTCTCTATTCCGAAGCAGCGCAGGAAGTGATCCGTTGTACCGTAAAGAAGCGGCTTTCCGGGCAGTTCCAGTCTGCCTTTCTCCTCGATCAGACCCTTGAGGCACAGGCTCGACACAACGCCCGAGCAGTCAACTCCTCTGATCTGCTCGATAAACGCCTTTGTAACGGGCTGGTTGTACGCAACGACCGCCAGCACCTCCATAGCGGCCTGAGACAGAGGCGTGTTCTTTTTCATATCCATGACCTTGCGGACATACTCTCCGTACTCCTTGCACGTACACATCTGCAAGTTGTTGTTGAGTCTTATTATCCTGATGCCGCTCTGTCTTTTCATGTATGTATCTATAAGCTCATCGGCGCAGTCCTTTACGGTAGCCGTATCAAGCTCCAGCGCAGCGGCGATCCTGTCTGTACCGACGGGCGTCCCGCTCGCAAAAAGTATCGCCTCTATTGCGGCGCAGATCTCTTCTTTATTCAAAATACTCACCTTGTAATTTTAGTAATGGTGTCAGCAATATCACGTCACGACCTTAACGAGCGCATCGTCGCCGTCGCCCTCTATGCGGATACGTTTGCCCTTGACAAGCTCCAGTATCGCAAGGAATGTTGCGACAAGCTCGCTTTTATCGTCACATTCCCAGAAAAGCTGAGAGTAATTCGTCTTACCGTTTCGGCGCAGAGTTCTCAGCACCTTGATTATTCTCGACTGAACGGGAACTATCCTCCTTGCGACGATCCCCTTGAACGACTCGGCAGGCGGCGGCAGCTTCTTCTTACCTCTGCCCGCCGCACGGACAAACGCCTCCGCAAGGACTATCGCATTGTGAGTGCGCGTATATGTCATATCGTAATCGACCTTTGACGGTTCTCTGCAATAGCTGTCAAACGACACGAGGTGAGCCATCAAAGCTGCGATCCTCTTGCATTCCTGATACTCAAGGAGCTGACCCGTCAGCTCTTTTTTCATTTCCTCGGCTTCCTCCTCGTGCTTGGGAAGCAGCGATGTTGACTTGATATACACGAGCCGCGACGCCATCTCGAGAAATTCCGACGCTACCTCCATCTGCTCTTCCTGCATCTGTTTGATCTTCTCCGTATACTGCTCAAGCAGAAGAGATATCTCGATATCATAGATATTGAGCTTGTTTTTTGCGATCAGCGTCAGCAGCAGGTCGAGCGGTCCTTCAAAGACAGGCAGCTTATACGTTATCTGTTCCATGCTTCACACCCTACATAAAAGGCCGAAACGGCAGGCCCGCAACAAAATAGACGAAAGTCAGCAGGAACGTCTCAGGCAGCGCAATTATCTTATCCACGATTCCGAACACGATCAGCGCCACAAGGATCCACGAAAGCTGCTGCTCGTGCATAAGCTGCTTTTCATAGATATCATCGGGCAAAAATGCGCCGAGTATCTTTGAGCCGTCGAGCGGCGGCAGCGGTATAAGATTGAACACCGCCAGTCCTACGTTGACCGACACGTAATACTCAAAGAAAAATTCGACAGCCTGATACCACATCGTATCCCCGAATCTCATCAGAAGGAGTACCGTCCAGAGGTCAGACAGCAAAGCGCCTATGAGAGCCGCAATAATATTTGCGCAGGGACCCGCAAGAGCAACGAGCGCCATATCGCGCTTCGGGTGTCTGAGCTTGAACATATTTACGGGAACAGGTTCAGCCCAGCCGAATCCGACAAAGAAAAGGCAAAGCGCGCCGATCGGATTCAGATGCGCCATGGGATTGAACGTCAGTCTTCCCTGCCGCTTTGCGGTATCGTCTCCGAGCTTGTATGCCACATAGCCGTGAGCAAGCTCGTGAAACGGCAGGACTACCAGTACGATCACCAGCACCGCAATTATATTCATAACGATCTGCAAAAAGCTGAGTCGTCCGCCATTTAAGATCGAAAACAGCATATTATCCATCCCTTCGATAAAACTTTATTCAATAGGTATAAAAGTACATCTTATATTATATAACAAGATTCAAAAAAATACAAGATAAACTTCTCGGCGCGCCCACGCGGGCGCAGGCATATACGCGATCGCAGTTTGTTGTATGCATTGCTTTTTTGTGCCGCGGACATACCTCTTTGATCTTTGCTGCATACTCTGTCAAAACCGACCGCCTGCGCCCGACAGTATTTTTCCCATATTTTTCCGACTTATACACTTATCACAGCAGTCGAAAAAAGCCCGATACAGCCCATTAAACCGCCCAAAAACGCCTTTTCATCTCAATATCGTAAACATTTAGTAAAATTACTGTTTTCTTCTAAATAGCTCTTTACAAATTAGTCGATATATGCTAAAATAAACGATGATATAATATTCAATTTAGGCGTCGATGATCGACTTTGATTCGTCCTAAGCAAGCAGGATAGCCGGAGGAGCGGAGCTTACTCCGTGATTTTGTGCGTCTGTCCTGTCCGGAAATATATCACACATTTCTTCAAGGAGGAAAAACCACATGGCAAAAATCGAAAGAAAAATGAAAACCATGGATGGTAACAACGCAGCCGCTCACGTGTCCTATGCGTTTACGGACGTTGCAGCCATCTACCCCATCACGCCGTCTTCAGTCATGGCTGATGAGACCGACAAGTATTCTGCAGCAGGCAGAAAGAACCTTTTCGGCAGAGAGGTTCAGGTCACTGAGATGCAGTCCGAGGGCGGCGCAGCAGGCGCAGTTCACGGTTCGCTTTCCGCAGGCGCACTCACAACGACCTACACAGCTTCACAGGGTCTTCTCCTGATGATCCCGAATATGTACAAAATGGCCGGCGAGCTTCTCCCGAGCGTTATCCACGTTTCGGCTCGTGCTCTTACAAGCCACGCTCTCTCTATCTTCGGTGACCACTCCGACATCTACGCATGTCGTCAGACAGGTTACGCAATGCTCTGCTCCAACTCCCCGCAGGAAATCATGGATCTTGCAGCAGTTGCTCACCTTTCGGCTATCAAGGGACGCGTTCCCTTCCTTCACTTCTTCGACGGCTTCCGTACATCCCACGAGATCCAGAAGATCGCAGTATGGGATTACAAGGATCTCGGCGATATGCTCGACTGGGACGCTGTTGACGCATTCCGCCGCCGCAGCCTGAACCCTGAGCACCCCGTCATCCGCGGTACGGCTCAGAACGATGATATCTTCTTCCAGGCAAGAGAGGCCTGCAACACCTACTACGACAAGATCGGTGAGGTAGTTGTAGACTACATGAACCAGGTAAACGAAAAGATCGGCACAGACTACAAGCCGTTCAACTACTACGGCGCTCCCGACGCTGAGCAGGTCATCGTTGCAATGGGTTCTGTCTGTGACTGCGCAGAAGAGGTTGTAGATTACCTCAACGCAGCAGGCGAGAAGGTCGGTCTCCTCAAGGTAAGACTTTACAGACCTTTCGTTGCAGACTATATGCTCTCCGAGCTGCCTAAGACAGTTAAGTCCATCTCCGTTCTCGACAGAACAAAGGAGCCCGGCTCCATCGGCGAGCCGCTTTACCTCGATGTTCTCGCAGCTATCAACGGCAGCGACTTCGCAGGCGTAAATGTTTACACAGGCCGTTACGGTCTCGGCTCGAAGGACACAACTCCGGGCGACATCGTTGCAGTTTACCGCAATATGCAGTGCGACACTCCGAAGAGAAGATTTACGATCGGCATCGTTGACGATGTTACACATCTCTCTCTCGATGTTAAGGAAACACCCGACACAACACCCGCAGGCACACATTCATGTAAGTTCTGGGGTCTCGGTGCAGACGGTACTGTCGGCGCCAACAAGAACTCCATCAAGATCATCGGCGACCATACAGATATGTACGCACAGGGCTACTTCGCATACGACTCCAAGAAGTCGGGCGGTCTTACAGTTTCCCACCTGCGTTTCGGCGACAAGCCGATCAAATCGACATACTACATCAGCCAGGCTGACTTCGTAGCATGCCACAACCCGTCCTATGTTGACAAGTACGACATGGTAGACGACCTCAAGGACGGCGGTTCCTTCCTTCTCAACTGCGCATGGGACGTAGACGAGCTTTCGAAGCGTCTCCCCGGCAAGATGAAGAAGATCATCGCAGACAAGCACATAAACTTCTACACGATCGACGGTATCAAGATCGGTAAGGAGATCGGCCTCGGCGGACGCATCAATACAATCCTCCAGTCGGCATTCTTCAAGATCGCTGACATCATCCCTGCAGAGCAGGCTAAGGAATACATGAAGGCAGCAGCCGAGAAGTCCTACGCTAAGAAGGGCCAGGCTATTGTTGACATGAACTTCGCAGCTATCGACAAGGGCATGGAAGAGCTCAAGAAGATCGATGTTCCCGCAGACTGGGCTGACGCTGCCGACGATTCCGTTGCAAAGGTAGCTACAGGCGACAGAGAAGACGTTGTTAAGTACGTTAACACCATCCTCAACCCCGTAAACGCATACAAGGGCAACAAGCTCCCCGTTTCCGCATTCATGGATCACGTTGACGGTACTGCTCCTCAGGGCTCCGCAGCTTATGAGAAGCGCGGCATCGCAGTTGACGTTCCCGAGTGGGATCCGACAAAATGTATCCAGTGCGCATTCTGCTCCTATGTCTGCCCGCACGCTGTAATCCGTCCCGTTGCTATGACAGACGAAGAGCTTGCAGCAGCTCCCGAAGGCACAAAGAGCGCTAAGATGAAGGGCAAGGGCGTTGACGGTCTCAACTTCGTTATGACTGTTTCGACACTCGACTGCACAGGCTGCGGCTCGTGCTCGAGAGTATGCCCGGGCATGAAGGGCGAGAAGGCTCTCACAATGAAGCCTATCGACAGCCAGATGCCTTCTCAGAAGACATTCGACTACGGCAGAACGCTCGAAGACAAGCCTGCTGTATTCGAGGCATTCAAGGAAACAACAGTCAAGGGCAGCCAGTTCAAGCAGCCGCTGCTTGAGTTCTCGGGCGCATGCGCAGGCTGCGGCGAGACTCCTTATGCTAAGCTCGCAACTCAGCTCTTCGGTGACAGAATGTTCATCGCTAACGCAACAGGCTGTTCCTCCATCTGGGGCGGCAGCGCACCTGCAACTCCGTACACAGTAAACAAGAAGGGCTTCGGTCCCGCTTGGCACAACTCCCTCTTTGAGGACAACGCAGAGTTCGGTTACGGTATGGCACTCGGTCAGAAGGCTATCAGAGCAAGACTTGCAGAAGACGTTGAAAACCTCCTCAACACAGTTGATAAGGAAGACGTTAAGGCAGCAGCTCAGGCTTACCTCGACACAAAGGACGATGCTACAGCTAACAGAGCAGCAGCAGACGCACTCATCGCTAAGCTCGAAGAGATCAAGACCTGCGACTGCGAAGGCGGAAAGCTCGCTAACAAGATCCTCGCAGACAAGGACGAGCTTGCTAAGAAGTCCATGTGGATCCTCGGCGGCGACGGCTGGGCATACGATATCGGCTTCGGCGGTCTTGACCACGTTATCGCTTCCGGCGAGGACGTAAACATTCTCGTATTCGATACAGAGGTTTACTCCAACACGGGCGGACAGGCTTCCAAGGCTACTCCGATCGGCTCCGTTGC
>ONIC01000136.1 GCA_900317815.1 uncultured Eubacteriales bacterium
CCGCGCGGATCATATAAAAAAATAAAAAGCTGTCAGGCGGCGGTATGGTGTGGGTGAGGGACAAAGTTGCTTTCGGCAAAGTATGCGGCAAATATCTGTAAAGTATGATCGCGGCACGATAGTGACGCATACAATAAACGGAGTTCGCGTATATGCCTGCGGACGCTTGTCCGCGGTGTGGGTGAGGGAGGAACGGTGCATTGCGGTACGGTATGCGGCAAATATCTGTAAAGTATGATCGCAGCACGATAGTGACGCATACAATAAACTGAGTTCGCGTAAATGCCTGCGGGCGCTCGCCCGCCCGCGCGGATCATAAAAAAATATAAAAGCAAACGTATTGCGGTATGGTACGGCTTGAATTACAAAATAACTCTACATTCCACACTCAAATATGTCAGCGGGCACTGCCCGCCGCGGCGCGATAGTGACGCATACAATAAACCGAGTTCGCGTAAATGTCAGCGGGCACTGCCCGCCGCGGCACGATAGTGACGCATACAATAAACCGAGTCCGCGAATATGTCAGCGGGTACTGCCCGCCGCGGCACAAAAGGTAGGGCGCACAACAACCTGAGTTCGCGAATATGTCAGCGGGTACTGCCCGCCGCGGCACAAAAGGTAAGGCGCACAACAACCTGAGTTCGCGTATATGCCTGCGGACGCTTGTCCGCCGCGTATATGTCAGCGGGCACTGCCCACCGCGGCACAAAAGGTAAGGCGCACAACAACCTGAGTTCGCGTAAATGTCAGCGGGCACTGCCCGCCGATATTTACAAAATTAGTTACAAACTTGAAATTGCAATATACCCGATTATTTGGTATATTATAATTGTATAATTACGCAATGCGTTCGGAGGTGGTTTATATGCTCAGAAGTTCGAGTCTCGGGATCGTTCTGTTTATCAATTTTCTGATAATATGCCTGTGGTTGTTTCTGTCTCGTTTTATCGGCAGGCACATCGGCTCAAAGCACGTTGACTACCGCAAATTCCCCTACCGCGCGAGAGAATTTGAAAAGCGAGGCGATTTCTACAAGGAGAATTTCGACATAGATTCCTGGTACACATATCTCCCGACAGAGTATAACCGCCTCGGCAACACTCCCGCGCAGCTCGAAAAGCTCGACACTCTTGCGCTCAAGGAGCGTCTGCCGGTCGTGTGCCGCAGCGAGCTTTTCGCCCTCATCAACTGTTTTTACATCGTCTGCGCCGCTGTCCTCGACGCTGCGCACGTTGCGTTTATCCTCGGTATGCTCGTCATTCTGGCGCAGATACCGCTCATTCTCTCGGCTCGCTACTGCCGCTGCCTGATACTCAACGAGATCGTCAACAAGCGCCGTGAGCTTGAACGTCAAAGTATTCTGGCGGACCGCACGCCGAATGTCTTTGATCTCGATATTCTCGACAGTTAACGGAGGTTTCTCATGGCGTGGTTCTTTTCCGATACGGTGCTTTCGCCGCTTCACATCATAACAGGCGAAAACGCCAATCACATTTCTCGCTCGCTTCGCATGAAAAAGGGAGAGGAGCTGACGATCTGCGACAGCGCAGGCATTCGTCACGACTGCACGATAGAGAGCATAGACTCCGACTCCGTGACGGTGCGTGTAGAGTCGAGTTATCCGTGCGAAAACGAGCCCGATACGAATGTCGTCTTGTATCAGGCTTTGCCGAAGGGCGATAAAACGGAATTTATCATTCAGAAGGCGGTCGAGCTGGGCGCGTCAAAGATCGTCCCCGTGCTGACTTCCCGCTGCATCTCAAGACCCGACGAGAAGTCGATGAAGAAAAAGCTCGAACGCTGGAACAAGATAGCGCTTGCGGCGTCCATGCAGTCACGCAGAGGAAAGCCCATAGAAGTTATGCCGCTTATGACGTTTGAAGAAGCCGCAAAACAGGCCGGCGACACGGCGGTCATCTGCTACGAGCTGGGCGGCTCTCCGCTCGGGGCGCTTGCGCAGCTAAAGCGCCGCGACATCTCGCTTTTTATCGGAAGCGAGGGCGGATTTGAAAAAGATGAGGTCGAGCTGATACTCAAAAACGGCGGCAGCGCCGCAACGCTCGGAAACCGTATACTGCGGGCCGAGACCGCCCCGCTCGCCGCACTCTCGATAATCATGTATCTGACGGGAAATATGGGCGGCTGAGAATATATGGAGCCACTGAATAAATCACGTTCTACGAACTGAGCACTCGCTTTAATCAGTGTCTCCATAAAAAAACAGGAGCGCAAGCGACTCCGATATTATTCATTATTCATTATTCAGTATTCATTATTCAATATTCACTGCCGTGCCTCAGGCTCGGTATTCCACACTAAAAAAGGCGCAGGCTCGATGACCTGCGCTTTTTTGTGTGTCTGTATAAACCGGCTGAGCCGCTGTATGTTATGTCATTGCTCGTATGACGAACTTGTGCCGTCGCCGCTGTAGTCGTTGTCGTACTCGTCGTAGTAGTCAACATAGTCAAAGCGGCTGTCGTAATCCTCTGCGTCCGTCTCGGTGCTGTCCTCGTCCTCGCCCCAGAAAGGATCCGACTCCCAGTCGTCGGAGGACGGCTCTGTGTCCGTGTATGTGTCAAGCTCGGGATCGTAGTCCTCGAAATCCTTGATAATAAGCTCGGAGTTGTCGAATTTCCAGTCGGAACGGGCGTTTTTGAGCAGGCTGTTGTCTGCGTCCTTCGTCACGTCTACCGTCACGATGAAGCCGTCTATATTGTTGCCCGAGATCGTGTACGGGCAAGTTGACGAATCGGTCGGTACGGGAATATCGGTGTTGTTGAACGCTTCGAGCCTCGGCATATAGTAAGCTACCCACTTGCTCTTTCCGTTGTCGATGAGCAGACCGCCCTTTTCGAACGTGTAATCCTTCATACCCTCGATATACTCCTCGAGACAGATCTTCTGATTCATTATGAAGGTAGCGTGAGGAATGCCGACATAGCGGAAATGCCACGCCTCGTATCCTATGCCCGTGATGTTCGTCTTGTCGGACGGGTAACGGAGAATGAAGCCGTAGTCCATGCAGTGCTCGGAAAGCCACTCGAAATCGCCGTGACCGTGAAGCTCGATCATCTCGCCGTTGTAGTTGTACGCCGCCGTATCGAATGCGTAGCCCGTCTGGTGCTCGGAAAATCCGGGAACGGAAACGTAGTAAGCGGTTGATTTTGCGCCCGTAGCCTTTACGGAATCGTTGTAGATCTTCGTCTGATCCTCCTTGCTCCTGTAAGAGCTTGAAATGAGGATCGAGGTCTGCCCCTTTTCCTTTGCGAAGTCGTCAAATAACTTGTTGAGCGGATCGACTACCGATTCGTTTATGAACATATCATCGTCCTTGACGCCAATCGTGCTGCTCGCATTATCATATATATTGACGAGGTTCTCGCCGTCTATCATCGACTGGTACTTGTAGTTTACAAGAATAAGCTGACCTCTGAAAACGTCCTCGTTGAGAACTGTTATCAGGCGGTAGTCCGAGGGCAGGTTGCTTCTGTCCTCAAAAGCGTTCGGAGAAGCCGCCTGACTTGAAAGACCCGTGAGCGAATCGCTGTCAGAGCTTCCCGACGAGCTCGGCTGAGAGGGCTTCACATCGGGGGCTGCGCCCTCGCTGATCCTGTGCCCCGATACGAGCATCGTAGCTATGCCCGAAATAAAAATCACAAGCACGATCAAACCTAAAAAACCGTTCGGTACCGATCTTTTGTTTTTACTGTTCATAAACGTGCCTCCCTTTTTCAAGAGTATCGTTTCATTAAGCAGCCACTGCTTTTCAGAGTAATCTGCTCTTTTGACCCCTCCGTCACAAGGCACTGAACGTTCCCTGTGACACCTTTTCTGTCGGGTGCGGCTGTGCCGAACCGTCAGATAAGACGGAGGAAGGTCTGATAGCTGCTAATCATTTTACAATGACCTTTTTGTACGCTTTCTTGCCTCTTCTGACCATTACGCCGTCAGCCTTGTCGAGTGAGATAAGCGCCGCTGCGTCCGTGACCTTTTCGCCGTCAACGGAAACGCCGCCCTGCGTTACGTTTCTTCTCGCCTCGCTCTTAGACGGCGCAAGACCTGCCTTTACAAGCAGATCGAGGATATTGAGAGCGCCGTCTGCAAGCTCCGATGAGTCAAGCTCGACTGTCGGCACGTTCTCCATAGAAGCGCCGCCGCCGAAAAGCGCCCTTGCAGACTCCTGAGCCTTCTTAGCCTCTTCCTCGCCGTGCACCATCTTTGTGGTCTCAAACGCCAGGATCTCCTTTGCGCGGTTAAGCTCCGAGCCTTCGAGCTTTTCAAGCTCCGCGATCTCCTCAAGCGGCAGGAAAGTCAGCATTTTAAGGCACTTGATAACGTCTGCGTCGCCCGTGTTTCTCCAGTACTGGTAGAACTCGTAGGGGCTTGTCTTCTTCGGATCGAGCCAGACTGCGCCCTTTGCCGTCTTGCCCATCTTCTTGCCCTCGCTCGTCAGAAGCAGAGTGATCGTCATAGCGTAAGCGTCACGGCCGAGCTTTCTTCTGATAAGCTCCGTGCCGCCGAGCATATTGCTCCACTGATCGTCGCCGCCGAACTGCATATTGCAGCCGTAATCCTGATAGAGCTTGTAGAAATCGTAGCTCTGCATTATCATATAGTTGAACTCAAGGAAGGAAAGTCCCTTCTCCCAGCGCTGCTTGTAGCACTCAGCCGCAAGCATTCTGTTGACGGTGAAGTGAGCGCCTACCTCTCTGAGAAGCTCGACATAATTGAGATCGAGAAGCCAGTCTGCGTTGTTCACCATAAGAGCCTTGCCGTCGGAAAAATCAATAAACCTGCTCATCTGCTCCTTGAAGCAGCTGCAGTTGTGCTCGATCATTTCCTTTGTGAGCATCTGGCGCATATCGGTCCTGCCCGTCGGATCGCCGATCATTCCCGTGCCGCCGCCGACAAGCGCGATCGGCTTGTTGCCGCCCATCTGTAATCTTTTCATAAGGCAGAGCGCCATAAAATGACCTATGTGAAGAGAATCGGCAGTCGGGTCAAAGCCTATATAGAAGGTAGCCTTGCCGCTGTTGATAAGCTCCCTGATCTCCTCCTCGTCAGTCACCTGAGCAATAAGTCCTCTTGCCTGTAATTCTTCGTATAATCCCATCGATCTGTTCCTTTCGAATCCTAAAATTCGGAGAATAAACTCCCCCAAAATATACAAGCTAATTATAACAGATTACAAATTGTAATTTGTTACTAAATTGTTACGGTTGAGCTTCAAATATTAAGAAACTGTTAATTTATTACGACTTTGTAACAAATCCCGCTCCCCCGCCTATTCCGCCCCGACATTTCCGAACATCCGCACCATATACAATGAAATGCGTAATTTTAAAACAGTCTCTGCCCTCACCCACACCATACAGAGGCTTGACAATTTTTATTTATATGTGGGATTATGCGCCGTGGGAATAATGAATACTGAATAATATAGGAGTCGCTGTCGCTCCTGTTTTTTTATTAAGGAGACACTGATTAAAGCGAGTGCAATATGACGGTGCGGGTCTCCGGTGGAGACCTCTGCGAAGCAGAAGCACCGACCGAGGCG
>ONIC01000001.1 GCA_900317815.1 uncultured Eubacteriales bacterium
CAGCCAGTATCAGAGCATTTTCAAAAGCTCGGAGGATTACGAGGTGCCGCTGATAGATATGTTCCTCTATCTTTTCGACAAGGTGGACGAGGGCATAGTTACGCTCGATGACGATCAGCTTTCGCGTCTGACCGAGCTGCGGGCGTCGCTTATGAAGGGCATCGAGCAGCTCCGCGGCGAAAACTACACCAGGATCATCATTACCGCGACGGTTCCCGTTGAGGGCAGCGAGAGCATCGAGCTTGTGGAAAAGATACGAACAGCCGCCCTTAAATACTACCCGCAGGTCTCCGATGACAAAAAGGTGCTTGTTATCGGCGAGATCACAAGCGCGCGTGACCTGAACGAGACGTTCAACAGCGACAGTCTGAAGATCAACCTGCTCACGATACTGTTCGTGCTTATTATCCTTCTTTTTACGTTCAGAACGGTCGCGGGTTCTGCGCTGCTTGTGTTTGTCATTCAGGGAAGCATATGGATAAACTTCTCATTCCCTTATGTTATGGATATAACAAGCTCCTTTGTCACAAACATGATAGTATCCGCTATCCAGATGGGCGCGACTATCGATTACGCCATTGTAATAATGAATCATTATCTCGAAAACAGGCAGCGTCTTGAAAAGAAGGCTTCAATGATCGCGGCAGTCAACGAGAGCTTTCCGACTATACTTACATCGGGGTCGATACTGACAATGGCGGGCTTTTTGATATCTATGAGGGTCAGCGATGTATATATCGGTCATATCGGGCTTGCGGTCGGCAGAGGCGCGCTTATCTCGGTGATACTTGTTCTCACCGTATTGCCGCAGCTTATAGTATTGTTTGATACGCCTATCAAGAAAACGCGCTTTACGATACATCTCGGAGGTGAGCAACAATGAAAAGGATCGCTTCATTTACGCTCGCGGTTCTTCTGATAATACTGCAGCCTGAATTAATATGCAGTGCCGCTTCGCAAAAAGATAGTATTATCGTTATATCGACCGCGGCGCAGCTGGAAGAGCTTGCACAGCAGTGTTCTCTCGACAGCTATTCAAAGGGGCTGACCGTCGAGCTGTCTTGCGATATCGACCTCGCAGGCTCATCGTTTTCGGGAATACCGTATTTCTGCGGGACGTTCAACGGGCGCGGTCACACCGTAAAGCATCTCAATCTAACCCGTGAAGGCTCGGATATAGGCTTTTTCAGATATACCTCGAAGGACGCACGTATAAGAAATACCAACGTAGAGGGCAGCGTGGAGCCGGGAGGAAGTGCCGCCGTTGTCGGAGGTATAGCCGGAGTAAACGACGGTGTAATAAGCGACTGCAAATTCTCGGGTGCCGTCAAGGGCACGGAAAGCTCGGGCGGCATCGCGGGAAAAAACAGCGGAGTTATCAGCTCTTGTTCGTTTTCGGGAACAGTCAGCGCAGAGCATCGTGCGGGCGGCATCGCGGGCGAGAGCAGCGGGACTATCAGCGGCTGCGTAAACTCGGGCAGGATAAACACCACGCTTATCACGCCCAGCGATAAGCGGTCGGAGATAAGCTTCAGCTTTGATGTATCCAACCTGACGGAGGACGATTTTCTCGACATAACCGACATCGGGGGTATCGTCGGATTTTCCGAGGGTACAGTATGCGGCTGTTCAAATGACGGCGACGTGGGTTATGAGCGTATAGGCTACAATGTCGGTGGAATAGCAGGCCGTCAGAACGGCAGGGTGTCGGAGTGTACGAACAAGGGCGCCGTAGCAGGCAGAAAGGATGTCGGCGGCATAGTCGGTCAGGCGGAGCCATATGCCGTTTGGGACGTTTCCGAAACCACACTCAATGAGCTGAAGGATCGCCTTGCCGACATTCGTGACGATCTTAAATCATTCGGCACCAACAGTGACGGCGTATCGTCGGACGCTAAGGCAGCGGCTGCCGATCTCGGAAACTGTGTTGATGACGCATTGACCGATACCTCGGCTGTGATCGACACGGTATCGGGAAATATATCCAGTGCGGAGAGTGCCGCAAACGATCTGATCGCTGCGATAAACAAAGCGATCGACGATAATGATCCCGCATCGGCAGAGAAGCTCCTCGCGGAGCTTGCAGGGCTTGTCAAAGATCCTGCGAACAATATCGACACGTCGAGGCTCGCATCGATACTTGAAAAGCTTCATGCGCAGGACAGCGACCATGACATTACGCTGTCGCTCAAAAGCGACCTCGAAAGGATAAGGGAACGTTCGGAAACATTCGATAAAGCAGTGAGTGGAGATTCGAAGCGTCGGTCAAGATCGGGACGCACGATCAACGAGCTTACCGCCGATATAGAGGCTGCGATCGACAGCAAGGATTTGCAGAACGCAAGAGAGCTTGCCGACGAGCTGCTTTCCCTTATCGAAAGCGGCGCGGAGTCGATAGACACGGAAGCTGTTGAGCGCATTATACGAAAGCTTACCGATCTTGAGGGCACATATCTCGGCGGGAACGATGAGCTTCGCAGCAATGTCGAGAATATTATGACATCGACCACATTCACCCGCCCCGACGTCGGGAAGCTCAGGACAGATGCCGATAGGATCGTATCCTCAGCGAGGCAGCTTCGGTCTGCGGTGAAGAGCAGCTCTGCTTCGTTGAAAGAGGACGCACAGAAGCTGTTTGACTCCTGCTCCGCTCTTGCCGACCTTTTTATCGAGTCAGATACAGACGGCGGTCGACTTGCGGAAGATCATCAGACCGATATATCGTCCTCCGACAGCGATATGTACGACACCGGCATCATTACATTATGTAAGAATTACGGAAATGTCTGTGCCGACACAAATGCAGGCGGAATTGCAGGCAATGTTGCGCACGAGGTCGATATTGATGCTGAAGATCAGCTCAAGCTTCCCTCGTACCTTCTCCAAAACGCTCGGTACGTTGTATTTGCGGTCGTTTCTGAGTGCTCAAGCAGCAGCGATATCACCGCAAAAAAGGAATGCGCGGGAGGCATCGTCGGCAACGCTGATTTCGGTGTAGTAACGGTCTGCGAAAGCTCCGGCTCCATACGCGGCGGAGATCACAGCGGCGGCACAGCGGGAAGAAGCATGGGAAGCATTTCCGATTCGTATTCAAGATGTCTGCTCTACGGCGAGAGCTGCGTCGGCGGGATCGCCGGCGAGGGCTGCGATATCAGCGGCTGCCGCTCATATTCGTATGTCAAAAGCGGTAAGGAGTTCAGCGGATCCATCGCGGGAAAAGCGAACGGCGCGGTAAAGGGGTGCGTATTTGTCGAGAATGGTGTGGGCGGCATAGACGGCATAAGCTATGTCGGCATCGCAGAGCCTATAAGCTACAGCGAGATGATGAAGCTTCCCGATGTTCCCGAATGGTTCAAAAAGATAACCGTTACCTTTGTTGCGGGGGACAGCACGGTCTCCGTAAAAGAGGTGGAATTCGGCGGCAGTATAGATTATCTGCCCGAGGTTGAAATGGACGGAGCACGTTACTGGAAATGGAATGATTTTGACAACAGCCATATCTACTACAGCCAGACCGTCGAGGGCGAATACAAGGATCCTAAAACTACGATCGCCACGAGCGAGGACATTCCGCTGTTTCTTGCGCAGGGGAATTTCTACGAAGGACAGGAGCTTACCGTAACGCCCGAGACCTTCGATATCTCAATAGAGGGTGAAAAGGGAAGGCTTATCGGGGCTTATACGGTGAGTGTAAACGATTTTGACAGCGTTCTTCTCGTCAGAATGAGAATGACCGAACCGGGCAAGCTTTATATGCGCAGTGAAGAAAAATGGACGCCGATAGATTACACAACGGACGGCAGCTACATTGTTTTTGATATGGAAAACGGCAGCACTATCGCTTTTTTCGAAAAACGTCACGTGAATATCCCGAAATGGGCGATAGCTTTGGGAACGGTCGCTATAGCGGCGCTTATAATAGGGGTAGTTGTACGAAGAAAGCGCAGGCTTAAAAAGAAAGCGGCAGTTGAGGATTAACTCAACTTTCCCACATAAAAAAATACGGAATTATCACTAACAACCATTGTTTTATGTACTAAAATCGCTCTAAACTGAAAACTTACTTTGTAGTTCTATTCTGACAAATTGCAACGTAACTAACGCGCACGCAGTCCTAATGTAGAAGCACAGAATGGTGCTTTTTTCTCAACCGTTGCAGGAGTATTTAATCAAACTTTACTTGCAATGCGGGCGCCTGCGAAAAAGTAAGGATAGAAAGACAGTTAAGGGGGGTTCCAAAGGGGGTGCGGGTCTCCTGCGGAGACCTCTCGCCGCAGGAGAGAAGCACCGACCGAGGCGGCAGCCGAGACCGCCACACCTTGTTGCAGACTGCACTTTGTGGCGCCCCCTCTTTGGTACGTTTTTGCCTACTTTTGAGGTATATCAAAAGTAGGTCGCCCGCGCGGCGGTGCGGGTCTCCAGTGGAGACCTCTCAGCCAAAGGCTGAGAAGCACCGACCGAAGCGGCAGCGGAGACCAGAGCGCCATGCGGGAGCGCAATATCGTTTTTTCTGTTAGTTTCTTGCGTTTTTTTGGTAGGACTCCGCAACATAAAAATTATTGTAACTATTCAGAACGATAAAAACTTTGTATACTTGCACAAAAGAAATTTTGAAATAACGAATAACAGGCTTGCAAATGAAAAAATCAAGAATTTGACAAACGCCATGCTCTCCAGAGGCACAAAAAACGCCTCTTAAAAATCGTGTTCAGCAAAATGTACAACCGCAAAAAGTTAGCTATATAGCCAAATTTCGTTAATTCTGGTATAATATTATTAACGAAAGGCGGTGGAGCAAATGCCGGTTACACAAGACTTTATCGAGTCTCTGATGAAGCAGAATCAGCTGCTGATTGAGTAAG
>ONIC01000138.1 GCA_900317815.1 uncultured Eubacteriales bacterium
CTTCTTCCGCAATCTCCAGTGGAGATATCCGGGCAGAGTATGCTCCTGCTTCGGCTATGTAAACGAGCTTGCAAGAAAGATCTACTCAGGCGGCGACATCTTCCTCATGCCGTCAAAGAGCGAGCCGTGCGGACTTTCTCAGATGATCGCGCTGCGCTACGGCAACGTGCCTGTAGTACGCGAGGTCGGCGGTCTGAAGGACTCTATCCTCGACTCGGGCAACAACGGCGGCAACGGCTTTACATTCCGCAACTACGATACATGGGATATGGTCAACGCTGTAAACCGCGCTATCCAGGGTTACTGGAACAGAGACGGTTGGATCCAGCTCGTATGGCGCTGCATGACCTCGAACTTCTCGTGGGATCGCTCCGCTTCCGACTATATCAACGTATACAACGACGCACTTTCGCAGCCTAACCCTTGATGAAATAACAATAATTTAAGCCGCTCGGGTTCATACTCGGGCGGCGGTTTTTATTATTTCATTATACATTATATAGAACGTACCGTTTTTGCCTTCAAGCTTGCTGTAGGTGTTCCATTTCATGGTGTAAGAGCCGGAAAGCTCGATTGGCTTTTCACGTGCTCTGATAGTTCCGGATGATGCGCTCTTTGGCCATTCCAATTTATTTTTCTTCACGGCATTTTCATGGATAGAAAATGGATAATAAATACAGCTCTTGTTTTGAGGAGCCGTTCTGTATGAGCCATCGTTCGTGAGCATTATCGCATAGCCCTTAAGAAAGCCGTTCAAACATGGCTTCAGCTTCTCGATGCGTTCGATGTCTTTCAGATAATCATAGCAGCCGCAATCCTTTGCGAGATGACTCGTGAGAACAAATTCCTCGCCGTTGTCGATAAGAAAGCACGCTTTTGTTTTGTATTTTAACTCGATAGGAATAATCCCCTCATCGGTGAAAACAACGATGTCGATGTGCATTTTCTTGTCGAACGGCGGAACATATTCAAGACGGATACGGTACTGCGGATACATCTCACGTATCGTCCATGCAAGCTCCAACTGAAAATCGGCTTCGGAAACAAAGACCCTTCTGCGTGTTTTTATTTCGTCAAGTATGGCGTCAATGTTCATGTTAATTCACCTTGATCAAAAATTCCTCGTCAAATTCGTCGTTTTTATCATCGTATCTGAAAATAAATTCCGTGTCGGATATCCATTCCGGCTCAAACCAAACTGTTTCGGTGAAGCCTGCTCCTTCGTAGCTCCATAGCTTTTTGTTGAAGATAAGCCCTTCTTTTTTATAAACCGTTGGGCGGCTGACAAAATCATATTTCACAAGAATATGTGTTCTGCCGTTCGGAGAGGAAAAATAGTCTGTCTGTCCCGACAGGCTGGTGTTTGCAATGATAAAGGCTATAACAGCGGCGATCACGGCAATATTGATCACGAGCGTTTTTTTCAATGCTGGTTTACTCAATAGTGAATCCTCCGAACTCTGTATAATACTGCATCATCAGAAGTGTGACCTCGCTGTAATTTGGCTCGTAGTCGAACGCCTCCATGTATTTATCGGTGAGGGCGTCGCTGACGTTCTCGGCTATCTCGGCGGCTTTCGGCTGCTGCTTTTCCTCGTCACGAGCCTGCAAATATTCCCACGTTTGGCGGTCGTAGCAGTTGTTGTCAAATCGGACAATATCGCTTATCTGCACCTGTGCATTATAACGGTCAGCGGGAACGGAGCTTTTGTAATCATTGTCGATGTAGGAGAGAACGCAGAGATATCCCGAGTATTCAACTGCCGCATCATCACTGTTTATGCAGGCGATGAACGACATAAAATTTGCCTCGCTCTCGTAGATGTATCCCTTGAGGTGAGCGTATTCGTGAGCAAGGACGTGCGGCATATACGAGTCGGACACATATCCGCTGTAGTTGGCTTCCATAGAAAACGGAAAGTACACGCCGATGATCCCAGATTTGTACATATAGTACGAGCCCCACATTTCTTTGGCGGGCGGGTAATAACCTTGCAGGCGCGGGAACTTTTCCGATGCATTCTTTAATGCGGAGACCGCCGCTTTGTCTGCGTCACCGTTGAAGATCATAGTGCCGTTGTCTGTGCGCTCCATAGTCGGCGCAAGCTCATTACAGCGATCGACCACATAATTTCTGACAAGCTCAAAATCTTCCGCAGAAAATTCATTTTTGCCGTCTGCAAACGACAAAAATGTCGAGCAGTAGAGGATACTGCAATTGAAAGTATAAAGCAGAACAACGGTAAGCGCAATTACGAGCACCGTTTTCAGATACGCACACGCCGCTTTGACGTATTTTTTCTTGTTTCTGAGAAATATCATCAGAACGGACACAATAAGTGCGGCGGCAGTGAGTACTATCGCAAGCGTTATCAGTATCTCTCCGAGGGAAAAGGGGAAAAGCCCCGAAAATCTGCCTGTAGTTTCCGCCGCAAAGCGGAAAAGGTGATCGGCGTAGAAGTCGCAGAAACTTTTCCACAATAATGCGGTGACATTGAGGAAAACTATCACAGCGATATAGGCCGCGACAAAGCAGGTGAATTTACCCAAACGGCGCTTTGATACAGGCTCATGCGTTTTAGTCTCGTTTATCTTGTTTTTTTCACTGACAACCATTTCGATACGCCCCACTTATGTAAAGATCGTATATGTTGCGGGAGTTGATGCTTTTTATATCTCGGCGGATCTGCTCTGCGAGCGCGTCCAGATCGTCAAATTTCCGCTCGTCACGCTCAAACCACAAAAGCTCCGTTCGGACTTCCCTGCCGTAAAGATCCTCGCCGACAGGTTCAAGTATATGCGTTTCGCAGTTAACTCCCTCCCCCGAAACGGTCGGACGCACGCCTATATTTGTGATCGAGCGGTAAGTTTTGCCGCCGATGTGCGCAAAGGAGGCATAGACGCCGAAGCGGGGCACGACAAATCCGTCCGGGAGAGTCTGATTTACAGTCGGGATACCAACCTTGCGGCCGTTCTGTTTTCCGTGGGAGACAGTTCCCTCAACGGAAAAGGGATGTGCGAGCATTGCGTTTGCGGAGAATATATTTCCGTCTGCGATCATATTCCTGATGCGGGACGAGCTGACGGTTTCTCCCTCGGTGCAGACAGGCTCGGTTACAAAGAGCGCTGCGCCGTTTTGCGCAAGGATATTGCCGAGTACCGCTGTATCGCCCTCGGCTTTTTTACCGAATCGGAAATTAAAGCCGCAGAACGCCGCGCGAACGCCGAGTTTTTTCAGAAGCACCTCACGTACAAATTTTTCTGCGGGTACGTCCTTGTATTTCAGAAAATCAACGGCGAAGCAGAAGTCGGCTCCGCTGAATTCTTCGATCGAGGACAGGCGTGCTTCATAAGTCTGGAGCGAACGGCTTGCGGTTTTCCCGAGAGCTGCGCAGGGAGACTGGGCAAATGTAAAAACGCAGGAGCTCAGCCCGTTTTTTTTACTGTAGGAGTTTAAGGCGGAAAGAAGCCGTCTGTGCCCGATATGCACGCCGTCAAAAAATCCGAGAGCGACGCAGCAGGGGGTGTCGAGCGGAAAAATATCGTTATATATCTGCATCAAAGATCCTTTCTGCACAGCAAAGCTGCGCAAACCTGTTATAAGAATATTGTACTATATAGTTGAAAAATGTTCAATAGTTGAATTTTGGCGGACAAGCGTCCGCAGGCAATTTCGCTGTCAGTTATTGCGGATCGATACTTTTGTTCCGCGAGAGCGACTGCCCACTAAAATTA
>ONIC01000146.1 GCA_900317815.1 uncultured Eubacteriales bacterium
ACTGATTAAATCACTTCCTTCGGACTGAGCGACCGAAGGAAGTGCCTGTGGTGCACTCATCTTGCCGGCATCTTTTTGTCAAATTGCACTCAACTCCCTTGAAATACGGCAGTATTACTGCGGATAGTATCCGCTGACAATTCCGCCCGACTTTATATTAGACGAAAGTTGTCTCCGCACATCTGATTTTTTCTTCCTTGCGGACAGTATTCGTGCGGTCGTTTCAAACAATCTGCCTGAAAATCTGACGGCGCAATATGAGCACTCGCTTTAATCAGTGTCTCCTTAAAAATGCTTTTTTAATACAATAATATGATAGTCTAAATTATAAAAAGATCGCCCGTACACTATGTGCGCAGGCGACCTTCTTTTATGCTGTTAAAAATTCCTGTTCTATGTGCGACAGCGCATCGTCTACTTCTACTCCGAAAGCGTATGCGAATTCTTCGCCTGCGATCTTTTCACAGAGCGCAAGTGTTTTTTCGTCTGCGCTGTGAAGACGCCTGACTGTCTGTGAAAGCTCGCGCTTGTGAAGAATAAGCGTTTTCATCACCGTGAGAAGTTCGGCTGTCAGACCGTCGGATACAATGTCCCTGAACAGTTGATTTCGTTTGCGGTCGTCCTTCTCCCATTCGGCGCTGTTCTGCTTTGCCTCGCTCATCATGGTAAGCAGAGTCTCCTTGACCATTACGGGGCGCAGCTTTGAAGCGAGTTTGCTGTTTTCAACGGGAACGTATACTTTTGAGCGGCCATCAAAAAGCGGCAGAAGTATGTAATACATTGCCGATCTGTCAGTGAACCGCTCACGGCGAATGTCTATAAGCCTGCACACTCCCTGATTTCCGTATACCAGAATTTCACCTTGTTCGTACATAATAAACATCCTTTCTTTGGCGGCAAGCGCCGCAGCCAACTTTTGTGAATAGGATCTTTGACTGTGAATATCAGCCGACCTTCCATGGGTAGTGACCGCCGTAATACTTCTTTGCAATATGTGCCTGTTCTTCGGCGGATAATCTTGACAGCCGTTTCTTCCAACGATCATACGAGATTGCTCTGCTGTTTTCCCTGATGGTCTGATCGGCAGCTTTTGTGTCCTTTCGAATGTTTTCTTTCATTCTGTTCACCATTTTATCAGTTCCTGTTTTCTGCAATGCTTCACAACGATATAAAAATAACGGCAATCTCACTCGAGAGATGTGCCGAATTTTACGTGAAAATATATGTGAGTACATTGTATTGAACCTTGCAATATCCTATCAATATTATAACAAAATCCAAAAATATTTGTTATAGTTATTTTGACTAAACTTTCAAATGCAAAATTGTTTACAATTCCTGCAAATTATAACTTGACAAATTTTAGAATGTATGGTAATATAAGTTTAGTCAAAGTCAGCGGTTAAACCGCAAATGTTCTGTCAATATCACATTTACTCAGCAGATTTAGCGTAGGTCGTAAGGCTTACGCTTTTTGCTTGTTATTTGGAAATCACCGAAAATGACAAAATATTGACGGATCACGAAAATGACGGAATACTATAATAATTATGCAAATTCGGAGACCTACGATGATTATATTCAATACCGATCTCGATAATACCATGATCTATTCGTACAAACATGATATAGGAGAGGATAAGCGCTGCGTCGAGATATATCAGGGGCGTGAGGTGTCATTCGTTACAAACAAAACGGCACGGCTTTTGAAAAAGGTCAGCAACGAGGTGGTACTCGTGCCGACAACGACCCGTACTCTTGAACAGTATGACAGGATCGATCTCGGAATCGGCACTCCCAAATACGCGCTTGTGTGCAACGGCGGAGTGCTGCTTGTGGACGGAGAGGAAGACGATGACTGGTACAGGGAGTCACTTGATCGAGTGGCTGACTGTCAGGAAGAGCTTGCACGCGCCGAGCGGATACTCGAAGATGATAAAAACAGGACGTTCGAAATCAGAAATATCCGCAGTCTGTTTGTGTTTACAAAGAGCAGCGAACCCGAGCTTTCCGTGAAGGCGCTGAGAGATGCGCTCGATACGGAGAAGACCGATGTGTTCTACAACGGAGTTAAGGTATATGCTGTTCCGAAGGCGCTCGGCAAGGGAGCAGCGGTCAAACGGCTCAGAGAGCGGCTCGGAGGTGACTATGTGATCTCGGCGGGGGACAGCGAGTTTGATGTGCCTCTGCTGAATTCGGCAGACACAGCAATAGCGCCGCGCGATTTTCCCGAACCCGAGAAGCTTGGACAAAATGCTGTTTTTATGGATAAAGAAGGGATATTCTCGGAGTTCGTACTCGAGAAGGTACTTGAGATAGCGGAAAACCGCCGTGCGAACGCAAGATAAAACACGGGAAAGGGAAAGAGTGCCGATCCTTACTGTGCAGTATCAGATTCGGAGAACAGCTTTGAATATATACTAAGGAAAGGCTTGCGTGCGCACGCCTGAAGTGTGCATTTTTTGCTTGACATAAGCGGAGATTTGGTATAATATTGTATAGGCGGGGAGTGTGCGGTAAAGCTGCTCCCAAAGGATGGGAAGCTGTCCCGTGGTAGGGCTTCATGAGTTAGCGCAGCGCAAAAAGCTGTGCGTGAAAGGACGTATTGATATGAAAATAAAGGCGAGTTGGGTGGCATTTCTGCCCGTTGCTGTGGGTGCGATCCTGCTGCACCTGTATTATTTGTTCTTTATCGGCGGTGAGGAGATACTTCAGCCGCTGTTCGGTGAGTATTCTCTGCTTATTAACAAGTCAACAGAACCCGAGATCATCGCGATCCTTGCGGGTGTACTGATTTTGTTTACGCTGTTTTTCTCGCTGATAGACCGTCGTACTGCGCCTTACTGTGAGATAAAAGGCTCGCCGCTGAGCGGAATATTCCTGATAGTATCGGGTCTTTTGCTCGGATTGGACAGCGCATTGGGCCTTATGGATATGCTTGCGGGCGATGAGAAAAAGATCCTGATAATGGCTATATATGTTCTCAGCCTTATCACTGCGCTTATATTCGCTATAGTAGGCATGGGGCTGCTTGTGGGCTTCAATATTGCAAAGAAGATCCGTGCGATAATGCTTCTCCCGACGATATGGTCCGCTGTAAATATGGTAAAGGCATTTATCTCGCACCGCAAAGAGGCTTCTTCTTTTGCGTTTTTCGATATGTTTGTCTGGGTAACTCTGACACTGTTCCTGTTTAATAATGCTATGGTGCTGTGCGGAGTTGAGATAAAGAACCCTGTTAAATCTTCGTTCGTCTGGGGTCTTCCGTTTGTACTTTATGCGGCTGTATACGTGATATCCGAGGTCAACAGCTCGATCGCAGAGGTCGGTGCATTCGATTTCAAGCAGCTTGTGCCTCAGCTTATGATCGGTGCTCTCGGCGTTTATGCGCTGTTCATGCTTTTCAGACTCTCGTCTTCGATGATAACAAAGGAGCAGGAGAGTGAGCTTGAAGAGGCGGCTGGTGAAAAGCCCTCAAAGAAAAAGAAGAAGAAAAAGGACGAGGACGACGAGCTTGACGATGAGCCCGAGGCGGCTTACGGAGTCGGCAGCACAAAGTATGTGACTGCGGAGTTTGAGAAGATCCGCATGGAGAAGGCTGCAAAGAAGGCTCAGGAGCGCACAGGCGCTCTGCCGCAGGCGCAGTCCGATGATGACGATGAAGAGGGCGAGTCACTTTCCACTCTCGATAAGATCGATCAGCTTATTCAGGAGCTCTCCGACGAGACTGAGCCTAAAAAGAGCAGCAAGAAGAAAAAGTAACAGTTTTCAACATTGTTGCCTTTCATTGTGAAAAAAAGATCAAAAAATGCGCCCTGTTCCGCAAAGGTACAGGGCGTTCTCTTGTTTGTCTCCTTAAGGAGACACTGATTAAAGCGAGTGCTCATATTGCGCCGTCAGATTTTTAGGCAAATTGTTTGAAAAAACCGAAGTAATACTGAC
>ONIC01000031.1 GCA_900317815.1 uncultured Eubacteriales bacterium
ATAATTTTAGTGGGCAGTCGCTCTCGCGGAACAAAAGTATCGATCCGCAATAACTGACAGCGAAATTGCCTGCGGACGCTTGTCCGCGCCTGCGTGCCGTTGACAAGATACTGTAGTTTTGTTATAATGAAAAAGTGCACGGACATTTTTCACGGAGTGTTGCGTTGTAAATATCATTAATCAAGGAGACGATCAGTATGAAAAGATTTGCGGCAGCAGTTCTGGCTGTGTCTATGCTCGCAGCGCTTGCGGCGTGTGACAGCGCAGCTCCCGCACAGAATACCGGCAGCGAAAATGCAAGTGTGACAGAATCCGGGACAGTGAGCGGAAGTGAAAGCGCAGCCGATTCGCAAAGTGAGGACGGCATCACAAAAGAGAAGTATCAGACAATGACAGAGGATGATCTGCTTGCGACTGTAAAGGATATCAACAATGTTACAACAGATGAGTATGTTGAACTCATCAACACGCTGCGCTTTGTAGATATCGTTGATGATCCCGAATCTACAAACTACATGGGACTTGCGGAAAATATCACGACAACCGCCCTCGGAAAAATCGAGTACGAAGCAAAGCCGAAGTTCCAGGATTATGCAGACACCCTGCTTCAGAGCGAATATCCGCAGGTACGCGGATATGCTTTCTCGAATATGGGATCGCTGTTCGGCGTTTCCGATGAGAGCATCTCGAAATCGAAGGAGATCCTCAAGACTGAGGAAAACGACTATGTGCTCTACTGCGCTATATCGGCGTTCAGCAATGAGCTGAAGACAGACCCCGATATCCTCGATTTTGCGGTTCGTATGTCCGAATCCGATAACCCGAAGCTCCGCTACAGAGCCGCTCTTGCATTCGGAAACAGCTGGTCTATCGGCGTTGACGGCGCTCTCGACCGTGTGCTTATGCTTATGAAAGACGAAAACACCGATGTTCGTGCCGTTGCCTGCCAGTATTCGGGCAAGCTCGCAGACGACAGCGTTGTAGATCCGCTCGTTGAGATCATTAACGACGAGAGTGAGGATATAAAGGTCAGAAAGAGCTGCGTTGAGGGTCTGTTCTCACTCTGGTACGACTACCCGTTCCACAAGAACATGAGCGAAAAGGCGTACAAAGCTACAATGGACTACTTCAAAACAACTCCGAGAAACAACGATATCCCCTACTGGTCGAACGTAGGTCTGTTCGCCAACAAAGCTTCTACCTCGTATGATGAGTGGAAGGAGAATGCAACCTACTTCGATACGGACGAGCTTTACGATGTGATGTGCGATATCGTTGAAGACAGTGAAGCAAACTGGATGGCAAGGACCGCAGCAGTCAGAGCGATCAAAGCTCAGTGCAGCGAGGAGCAGTTTGAAAGCCTCAAAACGATAGTTGACGGTCTTTCCGATACTAACGCAAGATTTATACAGGACGAATACACTAAGCAGGCGGAAGCCGAGTAAAAACAATTCGGGAGCATACATTTTAGTATGCTCCCTTTTTTGTTTACAAGATCAGTTAGTGATCTCTTCTCCTATACCGTCTGCGGCTGACATTCCTACGCTGTAGCGCAGAACATTGAGCGCATCGGACGATGTTATTTCATAATCAAAGTCAACATCTGAGACAAGGAAATTCTCAAACGACGCTTCTTTGACTCCGACGCTTATTCTAAGTATAGCGAGCGCATCGGACGCCGTTATCGAGCGGTCATCGTCAAGATCTCCGAGCAGTCTTTCAGGCTCAGGCTCGACATAACGCTCAGCCTGCCACGCAAATATCGGGTAGCCTTCGTTTGAAAGATCGGGCGTGTCATCTGTGTAGGCCTCCCCGAGAGACGAAGCTGCCATTTTAAGCAGTTCGGGCTTTATCGCCGCCGCTTCGGAAGTATTCGCGCTGCCCGATCCGATCGTTTTGCCATCGGACTGGAGAGCGTAACAGTTTTTTATCTCAAATACGGCGCTCGTGTTGTTCCCGCGCATGATCGCGCCCACGATAGTTCCCTTATAGGTATCGTCACCGTTGAGCGCACCTACATGGTAGCAGTTTTCTATAAGAGTATGTATATCGGGGATAGAATCGCTGACAGTGATCCGGCCTGCAATTCCTCCGAGAGTATTGCCGGGAAGTGTGGAAACGCTGCCGATGTGGTAGCAGTCAATTATCGATACGCTCTCCCATACATTGCCCACAATGCCGCCTACAGCTCCGCCGTCGCCGCTGACGTCACCGATAAAGCAGCAGTTCTTTACACAAGCATCATGTGTGCAAAGCTCGCCGACTATGCCGCCGACAAAATCGCCCGATGAGAAAACTCCGCCCTCAACGGCAAGATTTTCTATCAGCGCAGCCGTATGACCTGTCGAACCGAAAAGGCCTGCGTAACGGTCGATCTCGCTGACGTTAAGTCCCGTTATGAGGTGACAGCCGCCGTCATAGTGACCCGAGAAATAGCAGTCTGTAAACTGTCCGTCTATGAACCGCTTGCCGATCGGAGTCCAGCGTTCTCCCTCCAGGTCTATGTCAAATCGCTGGATATAACTGCGGTAGCGGAAGCCTGCCGACATTATGCGGCTGTTTATTAGATCCCTCAGTCTCTCAAGGTCGCCCTTGTCATCGATATGATAGGGATCTTCTTCGGTGCCGCTTCCCGGGAACGGATCGTAACCTACCTTGTTGACGGAAAACTGCTTCTGAGTATAAGACGGGTCAAAGTTCCATGTGGAAAGGTTATCTGTTTCTTTGTCAACGTCAAGAACACACACCGAGCACTTAGGTCTGATGAAATATGATCCGTTCACATCATATATAAAGAAGCGCTGAGCATCGTTGTCTACCCAAGGCATAAGCTGGACATTCGTGCCGTTGACCTTACCGAAATCCGTGATATCCATGGATGAAGAAAGATCTACTGCCGAGACGATCGAATAGCTGCCGTCGTCAAGGCGATTGAATATCCAGTTCTGACGATCGATAATGTCGCTTCTGTCGGACGCAGCAACATTGGATCCGTCGTTTACAAGGAGCTTGCCTGCTGTCTTGTTTTCGATCTCCGCCACAAACCATTCTCCGAGATCGACGGGAGTGAGTCCTTCATACCATTCGGGCGGCGGTGCGCTCGCCTTGAAGTTCGGTCTGATAAAACAGGTCGCCTTATCGGCATATCTTGTGTAATAATTGGTAGGTGACGGCGTTGCCGTTGCGGAGTTTCCGCCGTTGCCGTTATCCTCGACTGTTGTCAGAGTATTTCCGTTGACGGCAACAACTATTCCGACGTGACCGTATTTGCTTTTTGAAGAAAGAACGTACTGATCCCAGACGATGACATCTCCTATGTGGGGATCGGAATATACTCTCTGCCAACCGCTCGGAAGCGAATTGTTCTTGTAGTCGTAGCCGTTGCCTGCCACTCTGTAGCCTACAAGATATGTGTAGTACGCCATGATAAGATCAACGCACTGGCTGCCGTAAGCGTTGTCAACATTCCCCGCCCAACGCTCGTTTGCACGGTCACGCGCCCACTGCGCACCCTGTTCTGCCGTAAAATCGGAAGCCAGCGCACTTGCAGTGATACCCGAAAGCGGAAGCGCACAAATCATCAGCGCAGCGCACAGTACAAGGCTGAACGCTCTTCTGATCTTCATAAACATCATCACCTTTAAAACATAGTAACTCTCAATACATATCGCATAAGCTATAGTATGCTTATTGCACAATAACGATATACAATTGTTTGTTCCTTTTATATTATATTACATCAAGCATCTCAATGTCAACCCTAAACAACGGGCGCCCGAGCGGGCGCAGGCAATTACGCGATAATGTTTTGTCTCAAGCCTTACTTTCCTTCCGCGCGGGTCGCCTTCTATAATTCTACACTAAGAAACGAGCGCCCGAGCGGGCGCAGGCAATTACGCGATAATGTTTTGTCTCAAGCCTTACTTTCCTTCCGCGCGGGTCGCCTGCTATAATTCTACACTAAGAACGGAGCGCCCGAGCGGGCGCAGAAAAATACATGGTGACGGTTTATCTCACGATAAATCGTTCGATCAGAGCATTGACCTTCTCAGGCTGATCTGTATTGGAATTATGTCCTGCTCCCTTTATCCACTCGATAGGGATCCCTGTTTCCTTGTGCCACGCTTTATTATATCTGATGCACGAGCCTGCATGGTCCTTTTCACCGCAGATAAGCAGCGCGGGACATCTGAGTTCGTATGGGAGATTGGCTTCCATAGCATCAGCCAGCATACAAAATCCGTGCCCCGATATTTTTGCATATCGAGCCTTATCCCCGTCATACACCATCATCATATCCCGCATAAGCTGTCTTCCGTATTCTGATACGGCTACGCCGTTTGTTCCCGAACGCAGAAGCGCTTTCCAAGGATAATAAAAGTATACCGGCTCCATTTTCTTTAACAGCCATATCTCCGCTGCCGTCACATATTTTCTTTGAAGCGGAGCGGAATCTATCGAAATAAAGCCACTGAGCTTGTCGGGATAAAGCTGAGAGTACATCTGTCCTACATATCCGCCCATAGACTGACCTATGATCACAGGGGACTTGACGCCTTCAAGCGTCAGGATCCCGTCAAGCCATCGAGCCTTGTCTCCGAGATCAAAAGTGTGATCGAACGGCCACGATGCGGCGTGTTCGGGGGCATCCCAGACGATCGTCTTGTACTTATCCCCGAAGTATTCGACCTGCTTGTCAAATAATCTGTGGTCGGCAGTCAATCCCGGCAGGAACACAAGCGATACTGACGTTTCGGGAATATCGTTTGTCCAATAATGGATCGTTCCGCATTTAGTCTTGTATGTTTTTTCTGTCATATTCTTCCACCTTGTCCCGAAAGAACCGCAGCAGTCCGTTCGTACTTATGCTGATACGAGCTTTGCAAATTTCTTGTCATTCATCTGCTCGTTTGTGATGTATACTCCGTCAAGAAAAAGCGCATAGGTCGTGATCGGAGAGGGGGCATTCTGTGCTTCCTCCCTGCTTTGTATATGATATGCGCAGAACTCAACATTAAGCTCCCTTGCCGTCTTTTCAACAATGGGTACATATTTAGCATTGAATGGACACTGATCCGTATAATACAGCACATAACCCGACTTATCGGTATGAGGATGCTTTGCGCACTCCTTGAATTCAGGCGGCTGAGCGTCATCGTCAAACGGCAGGTACCAAAGCTGAATACCGTTCTCCGATTCATCGCACACTTTAAAGCCCTTGTATTTAAGATATTTAGGATCGGCAAGAAACGGCTTTTTCTTAGCCGCGCTCAGTATGCAAAGCCCCTTTTTGCCCTTTTCCTTACTGTCCTCTATGCAAGCTGCGAGCAGGTCGTTCGAATAACCGTGACCCTTGAACGAACCTGATACCCACAGGCAATCAATGTACATATATCCGTCAGCCGAGATCGGGTTCCACGCATTCTCTGCGGGGATATATTCAATGAAGCACTTTCCTCTCTCCACGCTTTTCAGAAATACGAGTCCTTCGTCAAAGCGTTCCGACAGCCACGCCTTTTTCGATGATACCTGAATATCCTTGTTATTTGAGATCGCGCAGCAGATATGCTCCTTGTCAATGTTGTCTTTTGTTACTCTGATATATTCCATTGTACTCTCCTTTAACAAAATGATCGGGGCATTATCAGAAATGCCCCAATCGCAATTATAGAACAGGATGACCCGCGTCGTTTTTATCAGACTGCCGTCTTTCCTATCTTGTCATTTTCTCCCATACCTACACTGTGGCGAAGTATTGCCAGTGCATCGGAAGATGTGATCTGACTGTCACCGTCAACATCGGATACCGACTTTATCTGCTCGTCTTCATTTTCAATACCTACGCTCACACGAAGTACAAAGAGCGCGTCGGAGGATGTTATCTCGCCGTCGCCGTCAAGATCGCCGATAATAAGATAGGGATCATCGGGCGTGACTTCTCCTGTCGCCTCAATGCTCATAGGTCCGTTTTTCAACCAATCACCGCTGACGACCTTTGCGCCGTTCAGTGTGATATTATCGGGGTTGATCGTCACGGGCATCTGATCTGTCGCGTAGATCATCAGCGACGTGTTAGTGATAATGAGATGTGCGTCCCAATCGGCATCAAGCTGTGACGCAAGCGTGATCTCGCTGTCCTTGAATGTGATGTTCTTCGTGTTTTCGCCAAGATCCAATTCGACCATACCGAGCTTGCTCTTTTCAATGTTCACATTGTTTCCGCTGCACGAGAATTCCGGCATTTCGCTGCCGATCGAGCGATCGGTGTCTTCGTCCTCGAAAATGCACGCATTAACGTTCTTCAGTCTGAGATCTTTACCCGCTTTTACAGATCCGCCCTCAAGCGCAGTGTCTGTAATCTGCGCTGTGCCTGCGACATCTGCGTACAGTCTGCGCACGGTTGTGTCAGATACAGTCAGATTGCCGGAAACATCAACCGCCACCTTGCCTGTTTCGGTGTATTCAACAAGCTGCCACTCCTCGCTGTCGGTGTCAACATACATCATGTCGCTGACAGTTCCCTTTAGCGTTCCGTCGCCCTTTATAACAAGGTCTCCCTCCGCTCTTACAAAGTGCGGGGCGCCGAGACTGTCGGTAGTAACTGAAACATCGCCTTCCAACACTATCGTCAGCTCAGGCATTGCGGACACGATCGCTGCCTTCGGCA
>ONIC01000140.1 GCA_900317815.1 uncultured Eubacteriales bacterium
AAAAACTTTTATAGAATTATTGGGTTTCAGTTTTTCTGATACTGAAAGAGAATAAGAATATGTGACAAACAACATAAGCAAATCGCAGCTGTTGTATGTGTACGGTATCTGACGTATTACAAAAAAACTCTATACTATAATTATTTAATAACATTGCTTATCTGCTTTTAGCCGCCATTTCAAAAAATGCAGCAGCTTTAGGGAGACACTGATTAAATCGAGTGCTCAGTCCGAAGGACGTGATTTAATCCTTAATAAAAACGGGTGGAACAGTCTTTCTCCGCCCCACCCATATCTTTTCGGATGTTATACATTAAGGAGTGGCTCCTTAAATTTTATACCCGTCAAAGAGAATTTATGCATAGTCCTCGACGGGATGAAAACTCAGCCGTCGATGTCGCTGCTCCACACTTCAATGAATGCACGGCGGATACGCTCGAAAACTCCGATGTCGTCCTCGCCCGCAACGACTGCCTTGTCGCCTTCGGAGAAGCTGATGAACTCCTTCTGGCTGCTGTCCGTTTTGGTCATACCCAGCTCGGTCTTCGCATACTCCTCTATAACAGACGGACCGAGTTTGTTCTCGACTGCCATCTGTACCTGAGTATACGTGCTCGAAAGCTCGCCGAGCGTACTCTGAGCGCTCGTTATACGGTGGTTAAGCTCCGTCAGCTCAGCCTGTCCGTGGATTATCGCAGCTACCGACACGATCACCATTACCGCTGCTGCGCCGTAAGCCAAAGCTTCAAACGCGCTGACATTGGCGAAGCGTCTCTGCCTGCGCTCTTTATTCAGGTCGTAGACTATATTCTCTTGTGATACGGCATCAACAGCCCTCAGCTCCTCCGGTTCTTCGAACAACGAGAGGTCCAGCGCCGAGTTGTCGTCGATGTAAGCCATCACAATCACCTCATTTTGCACGGGCAGCCTTGCCGCCCCTTCAATGATCTCTAACTGATATAGTAAGATAAATCACCAAAACCCCATGCCTATATTATACTACAATTTCGTAACTTTTCCAAACGTTTTTTTATAACAACTTAGCCGAAATATGCGTTAAGTTTTATAGCATATTGCACAAGTACGGTTACAATCTTACAATAGTATGCTGTAATTTTCTTTAAAGAAGCCCCCCGCTCCGCCTCACAGCTTCCTGCAAACTCTCAGCTTTGCGCTTCTTGCTCTGTTGTTCGCTTCAAGCTCTTCCTCGCTCGGCACGATCGGCTTGCGGTTTACAAGCTCCGCCTTCGGCTTGTTCCCGCACACGCATACGGGAAAATCGGGCGGGCAGGTGCAGCCCTTGCACCAGTCTGCCATAGCGCGCTTGACGATCCTGTCTTCGAGCGAATGGAACGTGATGACCGACAGCCTTCCGTTTTCATTCAGACACTCGAATGCGCTCTGCAAGCCGTCCTCAAGCACTTCAAGCTCACGGTTGACGGCGATCCTCACCGCCTGGAAGGTCTTCCTTGCGGGGTGTCCGTTTTTGCGCGCCTTCATCGGGTAAGCGTCCCTGACGATATCGGCAAGTTCGAGCGTCGTCTCGATCGGCTTTATCTCACGCGCGGCGACGATCCCCCGAACGATGTTTTTTGCAAATTTTTCCTCTCCGTATACGGAAAGTATGCGGACAAGCTGGCCGGGAGAAGCCGTGTTCACGATATCGTAGGCGCTCTGACCGTCCCTGCTCATACGCATATCGAGCGGAGCGTCAAAGTGATAGGAAAAGCCCCGGTCGGGCTCGTCGAGCTGATGTGACGAAACGCCGAGATCAAGCAGAACGCCGTCCGCTCTGAAAACGCCGAGATTCATCAAAACGCCCTTTATATTGCTGAAATTCGATCTGACGATCGTTACATTATCAAACTGAGAAAGTCTCTTTGTCGCAGCCTCGATCGCATCGGGGTCCTGATCTATGCAGATCAGTCTGCCCGTGCCGCCAAGACGGGACGCTATCTCGAATGAGTGGCCTCCGCCGCCCGCCGTGCCGTCAACATAGACTCCGCCCTGTCGGACGTCAAGCCCGTCAACAGCCTCCCTGAGCATAACGGAGACGTGAGAAAATCCGGAATTTATATTAGGTTCCATATCAACACCAAAATAAAAAGACGGGCTGCGGTCGTTTCGGCGATTTGAAGCTACGCTAAACTTCTTACATTAAAAATATCCCAAAACAAAACCCAAATAACACCAATAAAGCCGAACTCGGCAGCAGCCCGCTTGAAAGCAAAATTTAAGATCAGATCATGACCTGCGACATGGTTTCGAGAATGTCCGCCTGTGAAAGAGCGGCGCTGACCTCCTCGTAACGCGGCGTAGACCAGATCTCGGCGCGCCTGCCGACACCGAGGAACATTGTGTCCTTTTCGAGAGCGGCAAATTCACGCAGATTTTTCGGTATAAGTATCCTGCCCATGCTGTCGCACTCGACAAGGGCGGAATTTGAGATGAAGTGGCGCTGAACGGGCGCCGCCTGAGCAAGCGGCAGTGCGCACAGGCGTTCAAGAAACGCCTCCCACTCACGCTCGGGGTAGACGAAAATACAGCCGTCGATACCCTTTGTGAGGTAAAAAGACTCGCCGAGCTGCTCTCTGAGCTTCGCAGGCACAGTCAGACGGCCCTTTGCGTCAATATTATGCTGATATGATCCTGTCAAAAAGTTCATCATAACCGTAATGTCAGGCGCATTTCCTGCACCTTCCTGACACAATTCGCCACCTTTCCCCACAATATACTCTATTATATACCATTCACTCAAAAAAATCAAGGGGTTTAGTCAAAATGGCGGACAAACGTCCGCAGGCAATTCCGCTGTCAGGTATTGCGGATCGATAGTTTCTCTCCGCAAGAGTGACTGCCCACTAAAATTA
>ONIC01000141.1 GCA_900317815.1 uncultured Eubacteriales bacterium
ATCGGACAAAAAAGCCGCCGTAATACTTACGTATTTCAAGGCTTTTGAGTTCAATTTGACCGAAAGATGCAAGCAAGTTTGGTGCTCGGCCCGTAGGACGTGATTTAATCAGTGGCTCCTTAATGTATTTTACGGACGTGGGAATTTTATGATATGTCGCGGTCTTGTATTGCTATTTTTCAATTTTGTTATATAATATAGATAAAACGTGTATACATCATCATTTTACGAGGTGAAACTATGAAAACGATAAAAATCGGCAGCACAAATGTAAACGCATCCGCCGTGGGGCTTGGCTGTATGCGCATATCTCAGATGGGAGAGGAACAGCTTGCACACTATCTGGATCATTGCGTATCACTCGGTATAAACTTTTTTGACCATGCCGATATCTACGGGGACGGCGAGTGTGAGCGTATTTTCGGACGCGCACTCAAAAAGACATCCATAAAGCGGTCGGAGATCATTATCCAGTCGAAATGCGGGATAGTTCCCGGTAAGATGTACGATATGTCGAGGGAACACATCATTTCATCGGTGGATAACATTCTATCGAGGCTTCAGACAGAATATCTCGACTTTCTGCTTCTTCACCGCCCCGATGCGCTGATCGAGCCTGAGGAAGTTGCACGAGCGTTTGACGAGTTGAAAAGCTCCGGTAAGGTCAGAAATTTCGGCGTTTCAAATTTCAGGCCTATGCAGATCGAGCTTCTGAAAAGGCACCTGGAAGGACCTCTCTCCGTTTGTCAGATGCAGCTGAGTCTTCCCCACTCCCTGATGATCTCTCAGGGACTCGAAGCGAATATGACAAGCAGCGGCGCTGCCGACAGGACGGGCGATATTATCGACTATTGCCGGTTAAATGGGCTGACAATTCAGGCATGGTCGCCGTTTTCGGGCAGAAACGGTTCGTTTATCGAGGACAACAGCGGCTACCCCGACTTGAACTGGGTCCTGGGAGAGCTTTCGGGTAAATACGGTGTAACAAAAACAACGATCGCCGCCGCCTGGATACTCAGACACCCCGCAAATATACAGCTCCTGAGCGGCACTACAAACTTCGGAAGGATCGCAGACATAGCAAAAGCCACAAATATAGAGCTGTCGCGTGAAGAATGGTACAAGCTGTATCTCTCGGCGGGACACATTTTACCGTGACAAAAAACCGCTCTGTGCTTTATGCAAAGAGCGGACTTTTTTATTTGTATGTGATTGATAGTTTATTGCATAGTTTCCAACCGATACGGCAGTTTCACAAGTATCCTTAATCAACATTCATTCTGATATCACTCTGCGGATATCGAACTGAATGCTCTCCTTGCTGCGCATCGTGCCGTTTTCGCAGCATTCAACAACGCGCCAGCCGAGCTTTTCGGCGCAGTAAGCAGCGGCAGCTCTGCATTTTTCAAGATATGCGATATCCTTCTCGTGTATATCGCGCTTATCCTCACCGCTGTACCGCTCTATAAGAAGACGCTGGCTGACTTCCGGCGCAACGCTCAGGTATACGGTGGTCTCGGGAGCGGGTATGCCGATGAGCTTATATTCATACTCAAAAAGCCAATCTATAAAATTGTCCCATTCGCTCTGCGGCAGTTTGGAACACTGATGTATTGCGTTAGAAGTTGTATACCTGTCTGCTATGACGATCCCACGTTTCCAGTCGTTTTCCCAGTCACGTTTGAAGCTTGCATAACGGTCAACGGCATAAAATGAGCTTGCGGCGTAGGCGTTGACATCCTCTGCACGTTTCCCGAACTCACCCGCCAGATACATTTTTACAAGCGATGACGAGGGACTGTCATAGTCGGGGAAAGACACCTTTCTGACTGCCTTGTACTCCCCGTTTTCCGACAAGAACTTATACAAAAGCTCTGCCTGAGTAGCTTTTCCGCTGCCGTCAAGTCCTTCAATTACGATCAATTTTCCCATAGTCATATCTCCCTGATTTTACTACACCAATTCTACAGTACAAACAGCATTTTGTCAACACTCAGGCGGACAAGCGTCCGCAGGCAATTCCGCTGTCAGGCATTACGGATCGATACTTTTGCTCCGCGAGAGCGGCTGCCCACTAAAATTA
>ONIC01000150.1 GCA_900317815.1 uncultured Eubacteriales bacterium
GCAGCCGCGAGCGAAGCAATGCGGCGAACGGAGGAGAAACAAAGCAGCGCTTCTCAAAAATTTGAAACTAACTTTATCGACAGACTGGCGGGAGCGGAACAGGCTCCCGTTTTTTGCGCAAAAATTGCGGAAAACTCCGTACCTTAGGGGAAGTCTGAGCAGTGCAAAACCATATTCCCACATTTGCGGTTTAAAAAACAGGAGCGCAGCGACTCCGATATTATTCATTATTCAGTTTTCAGTATTCAGTATTCAGTATTCCCTATGTCCGCCGCCCGCTGTACTCCTTGACAAAAGCCTATACAAGTGATATACTTAGACGTGCAAAGGGGGAATCATTTATGAGAAATTTTAAGAAGATCATTTGTACGGCGGCAGCTCTTTCCGTTTTGACGTTGGGCGCAGGGGTCTCTGCGAGCGCAGATACTACCCTCTCCGTTCCGATCAGGATCGAGGGCGTTTCGGGCAACCTGTTCTATGAAACGGTCAGCGTCACCGACAGCGACGGCAAGATCACCGCTGCGGACGCTCTCATCTTCGCAGACGAGCAGAGCGACAAGCTCACGATCAAGGGCGCAGACAGCGGCTACATCACCGAGATCAACGGCGAAAAAGCGGGTGCTTTCGGCGGCTATGACGGCTGGTACTACGCTGTCAATATGGAGGTCCCGACAGTCGGCGTCAACGACTTTGAGCTTAAAGACGGCGACGAGCTTGTCGTATATTACGGCGGCTTCCCGTGCCAGCTTCCTTTTGTCGAGACAGACCGCCTCGACAACGGCGTGATCGCATTCAAAAGCAACGACGTCGAGTATGACGAGAACTGGAACGCTTCAAATGTCGTAAATCCCGTTTCCGACGCGGAGGTCACGATCGGTGACAAGACGTATACGACCGACAAAAACGGCGAGATCACTCTCGATAAGGACACGCCCTCGGGCGAGCTTTCCGCTCAGATCGCAAAGAAGGACTCTTCGGGCGCTCCGTGCGTTCTGAGATTTGCGCCCGACTTCACGATCACTTATACCAACGCTCAGACAAGCTCCGACACCGACAGCGACAAGGCGTCAGACAGCGACACCGACACAGACAAGACCGCAGACACGGACAGCGACACGTCCTCGAAGGCTTCAAGCTCCGCTTCAACGCAGACTTCAACGCAGACGGTCAAGTCCGCAGCTCCTGCTGTTTCAACGGCAGCGGCTTCCGTCAGCGAAACGCCCGCCGCAACGGGTGACGGCAGAACTTACGCCGCACTCGCAGTATTCGGCGCAGCGGCTATCCTGGTAGCGATCCTGCTTTTGATAGGCAAGGTAACAAAGAAGAAAGACTGATATATCGAAGAAAAGGGCGGCTTGTGAAAGCCGCCTTTTTTTAGTGTGGAGTGTGAATCAGAATAATGAATAATGAATACTGAAAACTGAATACTGAATAATATCGGAGTCGCTGCGCTCCTGTTTTTTTATTTTAATTAATGCGAATTAATCTAAAAATTGTCCCCGATGAACTCGCTTACTGTTCCTGCGTAGTCCGACAGATCGGACGGGATCGAGAACGTGTAGTCCCCGCCGCCGTCGTCGAAGCTCTCCGTGTAGTCGTAGTCGTAGCCGCCGTTGTCGCCGTTGTTGTCGCCGTTGCCGCCGTCGCCGCCGTACTCGTCATAGGGGTGATATACGCCGTCTTCGTCGTAGTAGCCGTAGTCGTCATAGTAGCTGCCGTCCTCGCTTGAGGCTTCCTGCGAGGAGGTGAAGTGCTCGTCAAGAAACGAGCTGACGCCGTTTGTGATGTCGCTTGCAAGTCCGCTCGTTACACGGCTCACAATGTCGTCAAGAAGTCCCGCCGAGGACGTGTCGCTGTCGCTTTGGGACTCGGGCTGCGAGGAGGTAAAGTCCGTATCCGTGTCGGAATCCGTGTCTGAGCTGCGAGCTGCCGTGTCGGTCTCGCCTTCGCTGCTTATCCCGAGAAAATCGTTTACAAACGAAGGCATAGGGAACACGCCCGAGATGAAGAACCAGATCACGACGGCGATTATCGCAAGCGTCAGGAAAACGAGCATACCCTTCAGGAAACCGCTCGAATCCTTCGGCTCCTCGTACTTTCTGCGGGAGGCAACGGCGGGAGCGCCGCTCTTTTTGCCCTTGACGGCGGTGATGTTGTCGAAGCCGTCCCCGACAAAGCCGTTGAGGAAGTCTTCGGGGCTCTGCGCGCGCTTAGTGTGATCGACCTTGAGCGCTTTAAGCATCGCGCGTTCCGCAGCGGCGCTGATCGGGACTCCGAGCTTCGAGACGGGGGTCAGAGAGTCGCCCGAGCTGCGCTTGACCGCCGTCGGGATAAGAATACCCGTGAGCATTTTGTACATTACTGCGGCAGCCGCATAAACGTCCGTCCACGGACCGACCTCGAGATTTTTGTAGTACAGCTCAAGCGCGCTGTAGCCAGGGCGCGGTTTGCCCGTTTCACGCTGCGTGTACATATTCTTGTTGAAATCGGAAAGATTGTAGTCGAGCAGATACGTCTGATTTTCCGTGACGACTATGATGTTTTCGGGGCAGATGTCGCCGTGGATTATGCCGAGCTTGTTCAGCCTGCGAAGACCCTGAAGCACGCTTGTGATTATCGCTGCCGTCGTGTCGTAGGAGAGCTTGCCCTTGCGGTTTAAGATCGAGCTGAGCGACTCGCCGCCGATAAGCTCCGTTGCGGCGTAAGACGTGTTGTTCTGGCGGAAGCACTCTATCAGCGCAGGCACGCACTCAACGCCGTTGTCCCTGAGCTTCTCGTTTTCGTCAATAAACGAATCGCAGCCGATCGAGAATTTGACCTCTGCTTCCTCGGAGATCGGCTCAACGTCTCTGCCGTTTGTCGAGCGTGTAACGAGGTACGAGGGCATATACTCCTTGACGACGACGTGCTGCTTCGTGAAGTTGTCGAAGCACTCGTAAGCCACGCCGAAAGCGCCGAAGCCCATTACGTTTATGACCGAGTAGCGCTTGTTGAGACGCTCTCCGCTTTTTATATAGAATGCGCCGCTGTGATTTGAAGCGGCGTAGATATTTCGCCCGTTTTGCGCCTTCTGCTTTTTCTGCGGGGGAACGCTCGGCAGCTCGGCAGTCCTTGAGCGCCGCTCAAAGCGTTTTGTGGCGATGTTTTTTGTACGCGGCTTATATCCGCAGTAAGGGCACTCGTCAAGTGTGTCCTCGTATGTTTGTCTGCAATTAAGACAGCGCTTCAATTGGCACTTCTCCTTTCGGTTTCCGATATTATTCATTACTGAAATAACGCTGTGCACTTCACACTTTTTATATGTCAGGTGCAAAGCAGCCGCTTTGCACCTCACGCGGGGAAAGTTCAAGACGGGCAAAGGTATATCGCCGCGTCTATAAC
>ONIC01000148.1 GCA_900317815.1 uncultured Eubacteriales bacterium
CGTCAGTATTACTGCGGCTTTTTTGTCCAATTTGCCACGAAATCTGACTGCGCAATTTTGGCACTCGATTTAATCAGTGTCTCCTTAAAAAAATAAGGCGGCATAGGTTCTATCATCTATGCTGCCTTTTGATTTTTCGTATATATGAGCTTTTTCGAAAAGTGACGCTCTGCGCCGCACTTGCAAAGATTATCATTGAATTTTGCGGTTCATATTCGGATCGAATACTTCTCCGATCGTGTCTATATCGTTGTAGTAGACCGTACCGAGCGTGTTTGCTTCTTCAACCATTTCGGAGAAGGTCAGCGCACAGACCGAAACAAAGAACGGTATCAGACCGCGAAGATATGCGATCGCAAGGCTTGTCCATACAAAACCGTTTTCCATGCTGATGCCGAAGCCGTTGAAGGCGTCCTTGTAGCAGTAGTAAATGAAAGTCATGATACCCGCAAGACAGAGCATAAAAACGGACACAGCCATTGAAAAAACTCCGTAGGTGTGAGCGCCGTTATTGCGCGCCACACTGTTTTTAAGCGTTACTCTGATCGACTTGACGAACTCTGTCTGAGACTGAGAGAACCAGATAAGCATTGCAAATATCATACAAAGAAGGATCGTTGAAAGTATTATGCTCGTATTATATGATTTTAGCTGGTTGAGCGTCAGTCCGAAGAGTTTTCCGAAGCCCTCGAAAAATACGGGTCCTTTTGCTATATAAAGAACAAGTATCATTAATGTCGTGATAAAGCCGATGATAGAAAGGACAAGCTGAGCGAAAGACCAGAAGTAAGCCAGGTTAAGACTTGTCGTCGGGACAGAGTCACGGCTCAGATCCTTGCTTGAGAGGAAGAACAGCAGGAAAACGACAGTGAAATACATCATCGTGATACACGCAAATAAGATCAAGCCTTTTTCAACACCTGAGATTTCAAATTCTCCCGAGCTTGTCTTTGATGTCACAACCTTAAACAAAGTCAGCTCCATAAGCTCGCGGTCGGATATCGAGAGATATCCAAGACAAATAATATCAATGAGCATCAGCATCGGAGTGATAAAAACGATGGCTTTTCCGCCAAATTTCTTAACAAGCAAAAAGTTGCGCTCATAATTATCGGTAGGGTGATACATATCCTCTTTCAAAGAATACACCTCCGTGATACGATTCCATAAAACAGCGTAAATTATTCTTGTAAAGAACAAAGAATAATATAACTTACTTAGTACATTGTAATTTATTTCAACGAGAATTACAATAGATTTGTGAAAAATAATCTAAATTACACACTTTTTTTACTTTGACGTATGATTTTAGATATCATATATAAAATTTTATGGTGAGTTTTATATCCTATAAATATTATTGGTACAAAGCAGATAAAGTTATCAACATAAAAAGCAGCTCAAGTTAAAAAAATCATCAAAAAATCCGCCTAAGCATTATACTTGGGCGGATAATGTATTATAAAATTATTTCATCAGCGATGGTACAGCTTGTCGGACTCGTACTGCGGCTCGCAGGTCAGATCAACGCCGAGTCTGCGGAAGATGTCCATATCCTCCTGAGAGAGGATAACTACGGAGTGTACCTGGGCGTGTTTTAGCTTGGATACCTGCTCAAGCGCAAGCTTTGCGTTGTCGTCGGTTTCCGCGCTGACAGCGAGGGCTACGAGCACCTCGTCAACGTGCATTCTCGGGTTCTGATTTTTCATGACCTTCGTTTTGAGGTTCTGGATAGCCCTGACAACTTCCTTCGGAAGCAGCAGCACCTCATCGTCTATGCCTGCAAGGGTCTTGAGCGCATTGAGCATCATCGAGCAGACAGCGCCGAGGAGATCGGTCGTCTTGCCTGTAACGATCGTGCCGTCGTTAAGCTCAATAGCGGCAACAGGGTCATGATAGTTCTCAGCGAACTTGTTTGCAACGTCTGCGACCTTTCTGTCTTCCTTCTTGATCTCGAGTCGGTTCATCAGCATCTCGATCTTTCTGACTTCGTCGAGAGCGGTGCCTGTGACCTTGTTTTTGACGAGAGAGGAGTAGTAGCGTCTGATTATCTCCTGCTTCGATGCCTCTTTTACAACATCATCGTCGGTTATCGCAAAGCCTACCATATTTACGCCCATATCAGTCGGCGATTTATACGGAGATTCGCCGTAAATTTTAGTGAAAATAGCATTGAGTACGGGGAACACCTCAACGTCTCTGTTATAGTTGACGGTGGTTTTTCCGTAAGCCTGAAGATGCCAGGGATCGATCATATTGACGTCGTTGAGATCGGCTGTAGCCGCCTCGTAAGCGAGGTTGATCGGGTGCATAAGCTCCATGCTCCATACCGGGAAGGTCTCATACTTGGCGTATCCCGCTTTGACGCCGCGCTTGTTCTCGTGATAAAGCTGTGAAAGACAAGTCGCCATCTTTCCGCTTCCGGGTCCCGGAGCAGTAACGACGACGAGCGGGCGTGATGTTTCGATATAGTCGTTCTTGCCGAAACCCTCCTCGCTGACGATGAACTGAGGATTTGTCGGATAGCCCTCGATTATATAATGGAGATACACCTTAACACCGAGGTTTTCAAGGCGAGCTTTGAACTTGTCAGCGGAAGGTTCGTGGTTATACTGAGTAATTACGACGCTGCCGACGTAAAGTCCGATCTCCTTGAGCTTGTCCATAAGTCTGAGAATATCCATATCGTATGTGATGCCGATATCGCTTCTCATCTTGTTCTGCTCGATAGCGCCTGCGTTGATCGCGAAGATTATCTCTGTTTTTTCCTTGAGCTTCAGAAGCATTCTGACCTTGCTGTCAGGCTCGAAACCCGGGAGGACGCGCGATGCGTGGTAGTCGTCAAAAAGCTTGCCGCCGAACTCCATATAGAGCTTTCCGCCGAAGCTGCCGATCCTCTCAAGGATCTTTTCAGACTGCAAACGGAGATATTTATCATTGTCGAAACCTACTTTATACATTGCAATTCACTTCCGTAAACAAAAAAATACAGTACAAATTATAGCACAAAAGCGCAAATTAAATCAATGAAAAGATGATAAGTGTAACTAATTGTAAATTTTTTAG
>ONIC01000029.1 GCA_900317815.1 uncultured Eubacteriales bacterium
CCACATTCCACATTAAAGAAAAAGCCGTATCGCAGTTTTTTGCGGTACGGCTTCTTTTGTTGATTTGACAGGTGATGATCGGCGGTGTTATTCACCATATAAACGGTATCAGACGATACTTTACCTTCTGCTTGTACTCGGCGTAGCCTTCAAGACCTTCTTCGAGCACCTCTTCTTCGTTCTTTATCCGCTTTACGAGTATGAACGGGTAAACGAGGAATATCAGGAATGAGAAAAACGAGCCTAAGATCAGCGGGATCGACAAAAACAGCAGCACGGTCGCGCTGTACATCGGGTGACGGACTATACCGTACAGTCCCGTGTCGATGACCTTCTGATTCTCCTGCACCTCAACGGTGCGGGAAAGGTACGTGTTCTCACGAAGCACCTCGCCGTACATTATGTATGCAAGAATGAAAACGACAGCCGCCGCAGCCGATACGCCTGCGGGCAGGATAAGTCTGCCGACACGGAAATTTATCCCCGCCGTGATGAAGCCAAAAAGGAACATCGCTCCGCTGAGCGCGATCACGGTCTTCTGCTGAGACTGCTCCTCCTTTGCGTCAAGACGTTTTCTCAGCAGCTCGGGGTCTTTTTTCATAAGTATCAGACCTGCTGCGAACATCGGCACAAACAGCAGCGCAATGAAGATCCAGCCGCGCGCAAAGTGCAGTGTGCCTGCGGGGATAAATACGAGCAGCATAACAAGTATAAGTCCCGCGAAAAACTTTATAAGCGCCTGAGTCAAAAGCTTCTGCGTCATGGTATCAGCCTCCCTGACTTCTCATTTTCCTCAGCAGACGGATATCGTCGCCGATGAAGGACAGGTAAAGATTGTCCCCGACAAGACGTGAAACGAGCCTGTCGGAATACCTGGTCTTCAGTTCGGGCAGCGTAAGATTGGTGTTGATTATGGTCGGCTTTTCACGCGCGATACGAGCGTTTATCAGATTGTATATGGTGGATTTTGTGAAGCTGTTTGAAAACTCCGTGCCGAGATCGTCAAGTATCAGAAGGTCGCACTGTTCAAGGCGGTCGTGCATCTCACGGTCGGAATCCCTTGAAAAGCTCTCCTTTTCGAGTATTGCGATCAGATCGGGAACAGAGCCGTAGATCACGCCGTAGCCCTTGTCGATTACCGCAGCGGCTATCGCAAGCGACAGGTGAGTTTTTCCGAGTCCCGTGCCGCCCTCCATCAGGATAGACGGGCTTGTCTTCGTGAAATTCTCGGCGTAGCTTCTGCATTTGTCGAAAACGTGCGCCATCTGCTTTCTCGGAACGCCGCCAGTGCGGTTCGGCATATCGCTGTAGTAGGTGAGATCGAAGTTTGTAAAGCGTGACCTTTCAAGCGGCAGCGGAGAGCGGGCGTTGACCTCGCTGTAGGCGATGTTGCGAAGCAGCGTCTTCATGCAGGTGCACATTTTTCCGTCTATATAGCCCTTGTCCCTGCACTTTTCGCAGAAATATTTCTCCTCGAGATCGTCGGGTGTGTAGCCCTTTTCGGCAAGCGTCATTCGCAGCTTTGCCTGTATCGCAAGGTTGTCGTCACGCAGCTTTTCGAGAACTGATTTTGTGTCTCCGCCCTGAAGGACAGCTCTTGCCGCAGCCGTTCCCGTGCGGATAAGCTGCGCTTCAAGTTCCGCCGTTTCGGGCAGCTCGCTGTGTATGCGGGCGCGTCTTGCCTGCGCTTCGGTAAACGCCTGCTGGCGTCGCATATCGAGCTGGGCGCGCGCTTTTTCGTAGATATCTTTTCCGTAACCCATAGCAGAAACCTCTTTCAATCGTCAAACATACCGAGCCCGCTCAGCTGATCAACGTCAAACGACGAGTTGCCTGCGCTCGAAGACGAGTTGTTCTGAGCGCCCCGCTTTTTCAGAAGACGAGCCTGCTCGACTGTCCTGATACCAGAATTGTACCAGTTGTTGAGAACACGGTTCACATAGTTCGGTATATACTTTCCCTTGGCGTCTATACAGACGTCGTAGGCTTCCTTTATCATATCATCGGAGAACTTCCACTCGAATATCCAGCGGGTAAACGTCTCCTGCTCGTTTGCGCTCGGCTTGCGGTGATCGAGGCCGAGTATGCGCTGCACTTTTCGAAACGCTTCGTTCGATTCATCGAGGCGGCGTATCTTCTCGTCTGCGGCTTCGACTGTGTAAATGCCTTCCTTCGCCCACTTTGCGCCCTGCGCTTCTATCTGACGCATACCCATCTGATTTGACGCTCCGTATGTCAGCAGCATGAGTATTACCTCGCAGGGCAGACCGTCGTTGTCGTGCAGCATGATAAGCCCTGCGTTCTCGTTCGGAGAGACGGGTCTGCCGAGAATATACTGCGCTTCGTTCAACAGAGCGGCGATCTCGCTGTCCTCGTTGATCCTCTTTGCAACGTAGATCGGATCGGGACGAAGCGGCCTTGCAACAACTGTCGGAGACGGAAGCTCTTTTTCACGCTCGCGTTCCTCCGCTTTTGTGTCCGCCTCGTTCTTTGCGCCGTTGTCGCAGGGCAGCGGCTCTTCATGACTTTGCGGCTTCGCAGCTTCAAAATCAGGCTTGATCGGTCTGTCGCTTTGGGAATGTTTCTCACGAGGCTTCTCTCCGACCTTTTCTGCGGGCTCGATGACGTTTCCCGACAGCTTTATCACATCGAACGATGTCCAGAATTCTATGCAGTCTTTTACGTCGAACGGATCCATATTGAGCGCCGACGCTATATCGTTTTCGGAAAATCCATTCTGACTGTGGCGAAGGATATACAGCAGCACCTTGAGCTGAGCGGAGCCTGCGATCTTGAGGTGCTTGTCCACAACATCGGTCGGCACTGCGAAGATACTTCCCCAGCAGCCTAAATTTACGGTGTAATTCATAATGACCCCCGTATCATTGACAATATTATTGATAAGTTAAGGAGACACTGATTAAAGCGAGTGCTCATATTGCGCCGTCAGATTTTCAGGCAGATTGCACGAAACGACCGCAGGAATACTACCGTATTTCAAGGGAGTTGAGTGCAATATGACGAAAAGATGCAAGCAAGATGAGTGCTCAGTTCGTAGAACGTGATTTATTCAGTGG
>ONIC01000147.1 GCA_900317815.1 uncultured Eubacteriales bacterium
GGAAGCGGTGGGATTCGAACCCACGAGCCCGTGAAGGCTACCTGATTTCGAGTCAGGCCCGTTATGACCACTTCGATACGCTTCCATATCTTTAAACAACAATATGTATTATACCCTATTTCTTGAAATTAGTCAAGTGTTATGCTATAATTTTTTCAATTAATTCTATAAGGGGCTAAATATGAAGGGTTTTTCAAACGGGCATTACTATTCGCTCAATCAGTATCTGCGCGAAACCTTCGGATGCAAGGTCTATAAGCTCGCGCTCAGAGGCGGCTGCACCTGTCCGAATCGTGACGGAACGCTCGGCACAAAAGGCTGTATCTTTTGCAGCGCAGGCGGCTCGGGAGAGTTCGCATCAGACGGAGAAAGTGTTTCCCGTATGATCGAGAAAGCAAAGCTGCGTGTCAGGTCAAAGACAAGAGACAATAAATTCATCGCATACTTTCAGACGTTCACAACAACGTATATGCCTGTTGAAAAACTGGAAACGCTTCTGCTTGACGCCGTGTCGCAGGACTGTATCTGCGCAGTGTCGATCGGGACGCGCCCCGACTGTCTGCAGGCCGAGATTCTTGAGCTGCTTGACAAAATCAACAGGATAAAGCCCGTCTGGGTCGAGCTTGGTCTACAGACGGTGTCCGATAAAACGGCAGAATACATACGCCGCGGCTATCCGCTTTCCGTTTACGATGAGGCGGCGGAAAATCTTCAGGCGCTCGGGATAAATACGATCGCTCACGTTATTCTCGGTCTGCCGGGAGAGTCCCGTGCGGATATGCTGAATACCGTGCGTCATGTCGGCGCAACGGCAAACGGCATCAAACTGCAGCTTCTTCATATTCTGAAAGGCACGGATCTTGCCGATGAATACTCGCGGGGAACCTTTTCGGCGCTGAACCTCGAGCAGTACATTGACATCGTGTGTGACTGCATAGAAGAATTGCCCGAGGATGTAGTAATACACCGACTTACAGGCGACGGCGACAAAAAACTTCTTATCGCACCGCTCTGGAGCGGCGATAAAAAACGTGTTCTGAACGCTCTTAACAGATCGCTTTGTGAGAAAAATATCAGGCAGGGCTCACGCTGTAAATCCGGTCTCGGGTGACCGCTCCGCCAAAAAAAGGATCCCCCCGGCATTTTGGTGTCGGGGGGGATCTCTATGAAAGGAGAAACATGAGAAAAGATCTTAGTAATTGCCGTAGCCGTCGTTGTTGCCGTAGCCGTCGTTGTTGCCGTAGCCGTCGTTGTTGCCGTAACCGCCGTTGTCGCCGTAACCGCCGTTGTCGCCGTATTCATTGCCGTATGCGGGGTTGGCGAAAGCGTCCTGATTTGCAAAGCTGTTGCTGAACTCATCGTCAAATCCCGAAGGCTGAGCGCCGTAGCCGTTGCCGTAATCATTACTGTAATCATTGCCGTAATCGTAGCCTGTGTCTGAATAATCATAGTTTCCGGCAGGCTCGGGCACATAATCGTAAAGCGGGGACGACTGTGTGAAATCATCAACGTATGCATCGTTGAAATCGGCCATGGGAGCAAACTGCTCATTGATAGCTTTCTGATAAAGCTTTGTGTACTTCTTCGAGTATCTGCACATATTCTCATACTCTTCGGAGTTGTAGTCAGCGTACTGAGCCTCTTCAAAGTAAGCGCCGAGCGACTTGATCGTAAGGTTCGTATCGATAACAGTCTTGATCGCCTTGCAGATAAAGTATGCAACAAGCACGCCTGCGAGAGCGCCTGCGAGAGGACCCGAGGCGGGACTGACAACAACTGCCACGATAACGCCTATGAAAAGGAATCCTATGCCCAGACCTACGAGTATAAATGACGCAAGCATGAGTACGTTGTTCATTGTACGCTTCCAAGAATCCCAGTAGACCGCAACGCCGTCTGCCGCACTCGTGTAAAGCGTCTTTCCGTCACGCCAGAACGTGTAGCAGAGAACAAAATCAAAAGTAAAGCTGAGTGCGTGACCGACAAATCTCTGACAGAGCCTTATGAGCTGTCCGAGGATCGGGATTCTCAGTCGGTTCTCGGCAAAGGTATTGAGCTGCATCTGAAGCTGCTGGATCGAACCCTTTACGAGCTTCTTGTATGTATGGAACTCATTGCCCGAAGGGAAGCGGTAAGCAAGGCTGTCCTTTGCAAGGTCATTCATATCGTCGGGTATCATATTGACAGAAACCGCATCGGTTATGATAGCCATCTGACCTGCGTGGAATTTATACGCAAAGAATGTGTCGAGCAGGATATATACGAGGATCGATATCACAAACCAGACCGCAAGAAATACGAGCTTTATCCTATCGTCATCTATCTTTTCAAGACCAAATACTGTGACGACCTTGAGAAGGACAAGCGAGATCACAACAGCGATCACAGGCATGAGAACTCTCATGATCGTATATTTGATAGTTTTCATAAAGATCTGATTTGGAGATAGTTTGTTATCCATATGTGTTGACCTCCGAATTTCAACGAATTTCAGATTCATAAAAAATCAAAGCAAAAAGACTTCTTATGTATTATATCACAATATTCACATAAAAGTAAATATGATTTTTGAAATTTTATTTACAAATTGTCAGAAAAATTTAAAAGTAAGGTGTAGTAAAAATAACAGTATAACGATAAAGACGAAACACTTGTCCTGTAAAAGCCCCATTTATCACCGCTTTTCGCATTTTTCACACTGCTTGACCAAACTTTTAAAATCTTGCATCTGTTTTGATTGGCATTTTGCACAAAATATATTGAAAATTTTCTACTCTTGCAATGATGTGTTAAAAAAATAAGTGTTTTTTTAAATGCCAAGTTGGTGTAAAATAGTATTGATAAGGAAGCACTGATTAAATCGAGTGCCCATATCGCGCAGGGATTTTTCAGGCAAATTGATTGAAAAATCCGCAGGAATACTGTCGTATTTCAAGGATTTTGAGGGCAATTTGGCGAAAAAGAACAAGCGAGATGGGGACTCAGTCCGCAGGACGTGATTTATTCAGTGGTTCCATAAGTAAGGGGGCGATCATTCTTGGCTTTAAAGAAAAGCGAACTCAAAACACCGATGCTGTTCATACTCGGCGCAGCAAGTCTGCTCGGACTTTTTTCCGAATACGCAGTGCTTGCTGCCGAGAAATTAATCTACGGCAAGAAATACAATGAATTTTCCATCACGGAAAGCGTGACCCACTGGATAATAGTATGTGTTCTGTGGGGCATTGTCGGGCTGGTGCTGTTCTATATCGCAGCCCGTGTCCACAGCTACGACTTTATGAAGAAGGAATACAAGCCTTCGGAACGCGGCGTAATCATTGCGATAATGCTGCTTTCATCGTCGATAGGCGTGAAATATCTGCTGCTTGACGGCTGGCAGATGGCTGTTGATTTCAGACAGCAGGGCTGGCTGCAGTTCATATTCCTGTATATCTACTACCTGTTCGAGGCGGTGCTTCTGCTTTTCGGAGCGGCGTTTTTCCAGGAAGGCTGCGAAAGGCTCGTAAAGTTTGAAAGCTCCCACATCCCGTGGGGCGGAGCGATACTCGCACTTACCTGGGGACTGCTGAGGTTCTTTACGACAGGCGACATCAAAATGGCTCTGTTCTATACGGCAGTCGCATTCTTCATCGGCTGCGCGCATCTGGCGGCAAAGAAAAATATGTATATATCTTACCTTTTCGCCGCAGTTCTCATAATCGTATAAATATTTCAAAGCTCCCGCATATTGGTTGTGGGAGCTTTGTTGTATTATATGATTATCCTGTAGGCGCCCGGAACTACGCTTATCTGTGTGTCGGTATGGCTGCCGCCGTCCTCGCCGTCTGTCGTCCATTTGATCGGCTCCGAGGACGTAAACCTCACGCTTTTTGTAGTAAACTTGACGATAGCGGGGCAGTCGAGGTCCGATGTCAGAAGTGCTGTGAGAATACCGTTAAGCTCCGAGGGCGAGCCGGGCTTCTTGATAAGTACGCACTCGAAAAGCCCGTCATTGAGCAGCGGAACGTACTCGAACCTTCCCTTCATACCGCCGATAGACGTGGTATTCGAAACGAATCCGAAAATAAAATCGTCCTCAAGTTCCAGCTCCTCGCTTTCCACCTTGATGTGGTAGTACGAATACGTACTGAGTCGGCGGACAGCCTCCATGATATACGCTGCGTGTCCGAACTGGTTTTTGAGCTTCTGCGGTGTTTCATACGAGACATCGGTAAAGGTGCCGAAAGCGGAGATATAGAGAAACGGCTTGTCATTGAAAAGTCCGCAGTCACAGTCGAGCGGTATTCCCGATACGATCTTCTCCGCCGCCTTCGGGATATCGAATGGGATCTCAAGGCTCGACCCGAAATCATTTGTCGAACCGCAGGGAATATATCCCAATGTGACCCGCTTTTCCTTCGGGAGCTCCACAAGACCCTGTATGGCTTCGCTTAAAGTTCCGTCGCCGCCGCACGCAGTGATAACATCAAACTCCTGCGCCCGCTCTGTCACGACATCGTGGGCGTCGTAACGCTTCTGGGTCGGATAAACATTCACGTCATACCCACCCTTGACAAAAATGTCGATCACCTGCCAAAGCTCCTGTCGGATCATAGACTTGCCCGACGAGGGATTGAACATCACGAGCATTTTTTTCTTATTCATTTTAAGACCTCCGGACAGTTTATTTTTCACCTTTGATTATAGGATTTTTTGATATGATATATGCATAAACGCTCTGCATTTCGTCACGATCGTAAGCACTGCGGTCTATATAGCAGAGCCGTCTTTTTTTATCGGACAGATCATAGATATACAGCTTGTGCCGGATAACTATTCCGCCCGAGGTCTCAACGACATGAAACAGTCTCGTGAGATCCGAATATCTGTAAATGCTTCCCGATCCCTTTGCGATCATAAAGCCGTCCCCGAGGATAAGGCTATCCTTGAAGGCACGCCCCGCATTTTTGAAATCGTTGATAAGCACCTGATGATCGCCTCGCAGCTTTGCGCCCTTTATCGCATTCATCATACGGACATACGGCAGCACGTATTCAAATACAGTAAAATATATAAAGCAGGCGATACCGCCGAGACTCCATACTATAAGATGAAACATATCTACCGAGACAACTCCGATCCCCGCAAAAACGATCAGCGTCATTGTTCCTATTATTATCTGATAAAATGGCGGGTGAACGAACTTTATAAGCTCTTTTTCCGAATTATCCATACTCACTCCCTCTTAACCCAAATATCCTACGTTTATCGAGGAATCAACGGAGCAGATGTACGAGACTGCCTGCTCGAACTCCTCGCTGCCTTTGCCATGCAGCGGTATCTTACCGACATCCGCTCTGCGTCCCGACTTCAGTTCTATCCTGAGATCACGCTTGTTTTCAAAAAGCTGATCCCGCTCGATGTACTGATATATGCGGCTAATCTCGCCGTATCCGATGATCTCGCCGCTGCGTTTTCCGATTATATACGAGCGTCCGAGTATCAGTGAGCCATGAAACGCCCGACCTCCGTTTTCGAAATCGTCGAGCAGCGCATCAAGTCTGCCCTCTTTTTCGATCACTTCAAGCTTGCTGCGGTACTTCCGTGTATTTTTTATACTGCCGTACATGAAGAATGCGCCCAACCCTCCGAAAACGGGGCAGCCCGCCAGGACTGACGCATCTGTATCATATATAAGAGTATAAACGAGGACGGTCAGGCATAGCGCAAGCATAACGCCGCCCATCAGATAGCCGTCGTGATGAGGTCTGACATATCGTCTGAGCTTTGAAATCCTCTTTCGTTTTACCTTCTCGTCCATCTACTCTCCCCTGTTTCTCGCAGAATATGTTTTAAGCACCTGTTTTGCAACTTCGAGCTTCGATATACGCATATCCATCGCCTGTTTTTCAATGTACCTGTGGGCGCGTTCCTCCGAGAGCGCAAGGTGCTGCATTAGCAGGATCTTCGCCCTGTTTATTATCTTCGCCTCTTCAAGGCTCGACTTCAGGCGTTCATTTTCCTTTGAGAGTCCCGCATAACGCTTCTGAGCGGCTCGGACAACTCCGAGAAGCTGACGGAAAAGCTGTTTGTTGATTGGCTTTGATACGACCACAACACCGTGATCCGAGACACGAGGCCCCACAATCGCCGCCTTATCGGCAGCAGTTATCAGAATAACTCCGCAGACGGTCTCCGTACTCAGTGAGGCGGCAAGCTCCACTCCGTCGGAATCCTCTATCGGAGAATTAATTACAATAGTATCATATACCGAATCATCGGCAAGCTCGAGAGCGCTTTTGGCATCGCTTACCACAGAGCCTACCTCGCAGTCGTTCTCCTCCAATAGCGCGGATATCACGTTAACTGCGGAAGACAGCTTTGATACCAACAAAACTTTATTTTTCATTCAGATCACACACTTATCAATAGTTGCCTAAAAATGAAAATTCGGGAAGCTCCTCCGACAATGCGCAGAGCATTCTCCTGTTGTTCTCGCTTTCCCGAACATTGCCGATAAAGTCGAGATAGAACAGATAATCAAAGCGAGAATCGGGTATCGGTCGTGACTCGATCTTCGTCAGGTCAAAGCCGTGGGAAGCAAATCGGCTGAGTACGGTATAGAGTGAGCCGGGGCGGTTATTCAGTGTAAAGCACAGCGATATCTTATTCGCGCGCTTTGTTATGATCGCCTTTTTCGAGATCACAATAAATCTGGTGCAGTTATTGTCATTGTTCTGGATATTCTTATCAAGCACCTTCAGACCGTACTCGTCGGCTGCCTGCTTTGTGCAGATGGCCGCCCAGTTGATGCGCTTCTCTGCTGCGACAGTCTGAGCCGCCGCCGAGGTGCTGCCGCACTTCTTCTTCTCAAAGCCGTTTTCGCTGATAAACAAAGAGCACTGCGAAAGCCCCTGCTCGTGAGATATGACAAGTTCGATGTTCGAGATATCGGTCTGCGGTATTGCGCACAGACAATGCTCGATCGGCAGATCGGTCTCGCCTACGATGAAATATCTGTACTTCAGTATCAGATCGTAAACCCTCGATACGGAGCCTGCCGAGCTGTTCTCAACGGGCAGGACGCCGAAGTCACAGCGATCCGCTTCGACCGCTTCGAATACCTTGTCGAAATTCTTCTCCAAGCTGATCTGAGCGTTCGGGAAAAATTTTGCCGCTGCAATATGTGAATTTGAACCTGCGGCGCCGAGACACGCAATGCGGTAATCCCCGTTCTCTCTGTCGAGGACGGACTCGGCATTTTCAATAGTATATTTCAGCTCGCTGTCGCCGTTTATGATCGCATACTGAAGTTCGCGTGAGAGCGCCATCATCGTGCCGTAGAGCAGGCGGGTATACTTTCCGTAATCGCCCGAGAGCGCCTCTACACGATCGAGCACCTGCTCCTCTCTCTCCTCGTTGAGTATCGGAGTTTTAGTCTCCTTCTTGCTTTCGGCGACTGCAACGGAGCAGTCCATTCTTCTTTTGAAAAGCTCGGCGATCTGCTCGTCGATTTGGTCTATCTCTTGTCTTATATTCTTCAGATCCATTTTAAAACCTCGTTTTAAAGCATATTCATAACCGCGACCGCCGCCGCCGCTTCTATTACCGGTACGGCGCGCGGCACGATGCACGGGTCGTGTCTTCCCTTTATGGCAAGAGTGGTGTTCTCGCCCGTTTGGAGATCGACTGTTTTCTGCTCCTTCGATATGGACGGAGTGGGCTTGACTGCCGCGCGGAAGATTATCGGCATACCGCTTGTGATACCGCCGAGAGCGCCGCCGTGGTTGTTCGTCCTTGTGCGCACCTTTCCGTTTTCATCATAATAGAATTCATCGTTGTTCTGTGAACCGAGAAGTGCAGCACCCGAAAAGCCCGACCCGAACTCGATACCCTTTACGGCGGGAACACCGAAAACAGCTGCCGAGATAATGTTCTCGACACCGCCGAACATCGGCTCTCCGATACCTGCGGGCATTCCCTGAACTATACATTCGACAATGCCGCCGATACTGTCTCCCTGAGCGTGAGCAGCACCCACCGTCTCCCTCATAGCGTCCTCCTTTGACGTATCCACGAGGGCGAACTTCTCGCCGTTCAAGCGAGTGATAAGCTCGCTGTCTATCCCTGTCGGATCAAACGGAGCGTCCTTGACATTTCCTATAGAATATATATGAGCCGCTATGCTGATGCCGCGTCTTTTGAGTATCTGCCGGCAGACGGCTCCCGCAAATACTATGTTTGCGGTAAGTCTGCCCGAAAAGTGACCGCCGCCCCTTATATCGTTTGCTCCGTTGTAGCGCACAAATGCGGCGTAGTCGGAGTGTGCGGGACGGGGACTGGAGAGTATATTTCCGTAGTCGCCCGAGCGAGTGTTCGTGTTTCTGATGACGGCGCAAAGCGGCGCGCCCGTTGTTTTTCCCCCGAGCATTCCCGAGAGTATCTCGGGCATATCGGCTTCCTTGCGTGGAGTTGCAGTCTTATCTCCGCCCGGCGCTCTGCGCTGCATCTGGCGGTACACCTCGTCAAGGTCGATCTCCTCCCCCGCAGGCAGGCCGTCGATCACAACGCCGATCCCCTCGCCATGACTCTCGCCGAATATTGATATTTTAAGCTTGTTCCCGAAAACAGAACCCACTTTTATACACCTCTTTACGCTGTTACCTGATCTTTAATATCTATAATTTCCAACAATCTCAATGCCGCAAAAAACTTGTCAAGCGAATGATTTGCTTCTTTAAGGAGACACTGATTAAAGCGAGTGCCAAAATTGCGCAGTCAGATTTCGTGGCAAATTGGACAAAAAAGCCGCAGTAATACTGAC
>ONIC01000139.1 GCA_900317815.1 uncultured Eubacteriales bacterium
GGCAGTATTCCTGCGGTCGTTTCAAACAATCTGCCTGAAAATCTGACGGCGCAATATGAGCACTCGCTTTAATCAGTGTCTCCTTAACATACGAGAAAACGCCATAGTACTTCCGACAAAATTTCGGAAATACTATGGCGTAAGACTTCCTTTTCGGCTCCGCACTTTTTTCAAATGGGAGCTTTTTTATTCATCAGTCTGCTTTTCCGGCATCCTTCTTGGCTACTGCTTTGGAGGAGAGCAGCACCTTGAGCGTTGCGTAATCTGCAATACCTGTTACGCTGAGCTTGTTCACAGCCTGGAATGAACTGATAGCGTCTGCCGTATCCTCATCGAACGACTCATCGGCATCCTGAGCGAAGTAACCGAGCTGAGCAAGCCTTTCCTCAATATAGAATATCGGATCGTATGTCTCGCCTACCGTGTAGTAGATGTCCATCTGAGGTTCAAAGGGAGCTTCGTACTTCTCTTCCTTTTTCTGAGAAGCAAGCTCGTCGGGCCAGCCCTGAGTTTGAGAGTATCCCGAATGTGACATTGCCGCAATGTAATCTGTGACCTGTACGCAGGTCGCGCCCTGGAGCGAAAAATACTTCTCGGGCAGCTCGTACGCAGAGCCGTTGGAAAGAGCTTTCAGTGTCTTGAGATCTTTATGCTCTCCGAGCTTGTCAAGAACGCCCTCGGCACAGAATATCGTGTCGGGATTAGCCTTCAGAAGCATATCTATCCCGATCACGCCGTCGTCATCCGCTGCGGCAATATTCGTAAGAGATGCGTAATCGAAGAGCTGGTTGACAAATGTGCCGTCCGTTGCAACAACACACTCATCTTCTGTGATATCGTAAATATAGCAGCTCGTCACAACGACAGAACCGTTGGACGAATTGACCTTGATCGACTCGAGAGCGCTCTTTACGTCCTCAAAAACGTTCATAGCGTTCATCTTACCCGAGTATCCGCCGGCGATGGAAGCCGCAACATTTTTATACAGCTTGCCGAGGCTCTCTGTGTCGGAGGCAGGCTTGATAACGAGTACCTTTGTACCGTCTGACGCAAGCTTCTCTTCGGTCTCATCATCAAAACATTTATCAGACAGAATAAAGTCTATGCCGAGATCGCGGAGCATACCGAGGTCGGGCTGATCGGGAGTTCCGACCGAGGGCAGTATCGAGAGTGCGTCCTGTTTGCAGTCGTCGCTGACAGCAGCGATCCTGCCTTCATAGCCGCAGGCAAGAATTACATCGGCGATATTTCCGCTGAGCACCGCGATATTGTGCGGCGATTCCTCGAACACCATATTGCCCACAGTAACGGGATAATCGAACTGTTCCTCTGTATTTTTAACGATCATATTGCACGATGTCGTCAAAAGCATAATTGCAAGCGATAAGATTATCGCTGTGATTCTTTTACAATTGCTCATACAATTGCCTCCGTTTGCATTGAATGTCCGGTAAAGGCTTCTTTCCCATACCCAAAGTATATTGTACATTCAATACGGCGATGTGTCAAACCCCGCCGTATAAAGTTTATAGAAAATTAACATTGCGTATCAGGACTCTTACTCCTGCGCGCCCGTCATCTTGTGCACGCACTTCTCGATATACGCTCTGATCTCCTCTACTCCCTCGCCGGTAACGGCGGAGAACGGGAATTTCTTCACGTCTTCAAAGCCCGCAAGCTCAGTTTCCAGCTCCTCAAGCCGCTTTATCTGCTGTGTCTTTTTCAGCTTGTCCTTCTTTGTCAGGACAATAATGAACGGCATCTCAATCTCGTGCAGGTAGTTTATCATATTCATATCGTCCTTGGACGGCGCGTGGCGCATATCCACTATCTGAACGACAAGAGCGAACTTCCTGTCCTGTGCGAAATAGCCCTCCATCAGCTTTGCCCAGCGATCCTTCTCCGACTTCGACACTTTAGCATATCCGTAGCCGGGAAGATCTACAAGATGAAATTCATCTACACGAAAGAAATTGATTGTAGCCGTCTTGCCCGGAGTTGCGCTGACACGCGCGAGCGACTTGCGGTTGACGAGCTTATTGATAAGCGACGACTTGCCCACATTGCTTCGTCCCGAAAATATGACCTCGGGGAGAGTTGACGGCTTTATCTGCGATGCCGCTCCGTAAGCAAATTCAAATTCGGCTTTGTTAAAGTTCATTTTTACACCACCCTATCAAGACGCAGGTCTGAATATATTGCGTATTCCCCGCATATCACACCGTGTCGGTGACTTTAGTCGGATTATCCGTCTTGTCTGCGGATCTTTTCTTCTTTGCCGCTTTCTTCTTCTCCGTCTTCTTTTCGTAGGAAGAATCGAGCGTAAAGGCGATCTCGAGCACCTCGTCGATCGTCTCCACAGGGATAATGCTGAGCTTATCCTTTACGGTCTGATCGACCTCAAAAATATCCGTCTCGTTCTTCTTCGGGATCACAACTGTACGAACGCCCGCTTTGAGCGCACCCATAGTCTTTTCCTTCAGACCGCCGATCGGAAGGACTCTTCCCCGAAGCGAGATCTCGCCCGTCATAGCGACATACTTATTTACAGGCTTGTTAGTCAGAGCAGATACAAGCGCAGTAGTCATCGTTATTCCTGCCGAAGGACCGTCCTTCGGGACAGCTCCTTCGAGCGCATGGATATGAATATCGTACTTTTTATAGAAATCACTCTCTATCCCGAGCTTCTCCGCTCTTGCGCGGACACACGTCACGGCGATCTTCGCAGACTCCTTCATAACGTCTCCGAGAGAGCCGGTGATCTCTATCTTGCCCGTTCCGGGAACTACGGCTGCTTCAATAGGCAGAGTTACGCCTCCGACAGCCGTCCACGCCAGACCGTTGACAAGTCCGACCGTGTTTTTCTCCGGAAGATCGTCGTCCTTGAACTTACGGGGGCCCAGATAGTCCTCGATGTTCTTGGCGTCGATCTTATAGACCTCAGTCTCATCGCCCGATGCGATACTTTTTGCTATCTTGCGCAGCACGCTCGAAACCGTTCTTTCAAGGTTTCGAACGCCCGCTTCGCTCGTATATCCGTCGATCATTGCATAGACCGCATTAGTCGCTATCTTGCACTTTGATGCGGGAATGCCGCAGTTTTTCAGCTGCTTCGGGATAAGATGCTTTTTCGCAATATGGAACTTTTCCTCCCGGTTGTATGAGCCGAGCTCTATGACTTCCATTCTGTCCTTGAGCGGCGCAGGTATCGCAGAGCCGTCATTTGCGGTAGTTATAAACATTACCTTTGACAGATCGAAGGGCAGGTCTATATAGTGATCTCTGAATGTATGGTTCTGTTCGGGATCAAGCACCTCAAGCAGTGCGCTCGTCGGATCTCCCTTGTAATCTGCGGCGAGCTTGTCCACCTCGTCGAGAATGATAAGCGGATTATTTGTGCCTGCAGAATTGATCGCCGAGATGATGCGTCCCGGCATAGAAGCTATGTAGGTTCGTCTGTGACCTCTGATCTCGGCTTCGTCACGAACGCCGCCGAGTGCGATTCTCTCTACCTTTCTTCCGATCGCAGATCCGATCGACTGTGCTATAGACGTCTTGCCGACTCCGGGAGGACCTACAAGGCAGAGTATCTGTCCTTTGACATCCGGCGACAGCTTGCGAACTGCAAGATATTCAACGATGCGCTCCTTGACCTTTTCAAGCCCATAGTGATTCTTGTCGAGAGCGCGCTCGACCGCCTTGATGTCGATCTTGTCCTTGGAGGACTTGTTCCACGGAAGTTCGAGACACGTATCCAAGTATGACCTGAGCGTAAACGCCTCCTGAGATGCATCGGGGAGCTTTTTCAGACGTGAGCACTCCTTGAAGAGAGTGTCCTTGATCTCGGAAGAAACTTCAAGCTTTTCAATCTTGCGTCGGAACTCCTCCGCCTCTTCTTCGATATCCTCTTCACCAAGCTCCTCACGGATCGCTCTGATCTGTTCGTGAAGGAAATACTCCTTCTGACCCTCGTCCATGTGCTCGTTTGCTCGCTCTATGATGCGCTGCTGTATCTCGAGTATCTCGATATCGCTTTTCAGCATTGCTATCAGCATATCGAGCCTGAATTCGAGATCGAACTCTTCGAGCAGCTCCTGCTTCGCCTCAAAATCAAGTATGGAATTTGACGCTACAAAGTCGGTGATGCGCTCGGGCGAGCTTTCGACCTTAACGCGAAATTCGATATCCTTCGGGATCTTCGGCGTAAGTCTCGCATAATCCGAATACACCATTTTTACAAGACGAAGCCTTGCGATCTCCTCAACCGTAAAATCACGCTCGTCCAGCTTGTACTGAACAACATCTGCGCGAAGGTGCATTTTTTCATTTTTTATATCGAACGCAGCGGCACGCGCAAAGCCTTCGAGCACGACCTTCTGAGAATTGTCGGGCTGACGCACGATCTGCATAACCTTTGCGACCGTGCCGATCGAGTAAATGTCGTCCTTGTTCGGTTTTATGACAACAGGATCCTTCTGAGCCGTGACAAAGATCAGACGGTTTGACTTCATAGCCTCGTTGACTGCGTTGATACACATACTCCTGCCGAGTTCAAGATGTACAACGGAATTAGGAAAGACAACGAGTCCCCTCAGCGGAAGCACAGGCAGATCTCCGAGATCCTTCGCCGTATATCCGCTTATTTCCTGCATTTTTTCAAGCGACATTTCGTTTATTCGCCCCTTTCGTATAAGTGATGACAAGCGCCCTTCGTCAGATCTTATCCTCGGAAAGGCGCAATTTTTTTTGAAATTAAAGTTTACGAGGCGCTGTCCTTAGCGTCCTCCTCTATCTTCTTTACCTTTTTCGAGAGATCCCGCTCGATATCTGCAACATCAAGTCCGTTTACGCAGTCGTCGGTGATCGTGATCTTAGTGATTGTCTCATCGGACGGCGATGTGAACATAAGCTCTCCGAGAACATCTTCCAGAATAGCGCGCAGTCCTCTTGCGCCCGTTTCCTGCTCGATAGCCTTTTTGGCGATAGCGGTGAGCGCTTCCGTTGTAAATCTCAGCTTTATGCCGTCCATCTCAAACAGCTTCTTATACTGGTTCACGATCGAGTTCTTAGGCTCGGTAAGGATAGATACGAGCGCTTCCTCGTCAAGCGGGTGAAGTGATGCGATAACGGGAAGTCTGCCGACCAGCTCGGGGATAAGTCCGAACTTTACAAGGTCATGCGATACAACATCCTTCATCCAGTCCGACTTTCTGAACTCGTCTTTGCTGTGCACCTCTGCTCCGAAGCCGAGCGAAGAAGAGCCTTTGCGCTTTTCGACGATCTTTTCGAGACCTACGAACGCGCCTCCGCAGATAAAGAGAATGTTCTTCGTATTGATCTTGATATAATCAGACTGCGGGTGCTTTCTGCCTCCGTGGGGCGGTACGTTTGCGACCGTACCTTCAACGATCTTCAAAAGCGCCTGCTGAACGCCTTCGCCCGAAACATCTCTCGTGATCGAAGGATTTTCGGACTTTCTGCCGATCTTGTCTATCTCGTCGATGTAGATTATGCCACGCTCTGCCTTTTCGATATCGTTGTCCGCTGCCTGGATAAGGCGAAGCAGGATATTTTCAACATCCTCTCCGACGTAGCCTGCCTCGGTGAGCGTTGTTGCGTCCGCAATAGCAAACGGTACGTCGAGAGCCTTTGCAAGAGTGCTCGCAAGGAGCGTCTTGCCCACGCCCGTGGGACCCAGGAGCACAACATTCGACTTATCGATGTTCTCGCTGTTCTCCTCGGACATTATTCTTTTGTAATGATTGTAGACAGCAACGCACAGCGTTTTTTTCGCCTCGTCCTGACCTACTACATAATCATCGAGGTACTTCTTCATCTCGGCAGGCTTGATAAGCTTGGGTTCATTCTTCTTGGACTTGCCTACTACCTTCTTGCCGGAGACCTTTTTCTCGTCCTCGAGTATCGAACTGCACAGATTAATGCAGTTGTCGCAGATGTAGACGTCGTTGCCTGCGATCATACGCGATACCTCGTCCTGCGATCTGCCGCAGAACGAGCAGGTAATTCTTTTACTGTTGTTTCTGCTCGGCATTATTATTTCTCCTTTAAAAATATACCAAACATTTATTTAGTGCGGTTACCCGCTTTTTTACTATATTATCTGTATATTATCTGTGATCGATGATATTGTCGATAAGGCCGTATTTAAGAGCTTCCTCGGCTGTCATCCAGTTGTCGCGCTCCGTATCCTTTACTATCTGCTCATAGGGCTGACCCGTGCGCTCGGAAAGGATCTTATTGAGTTTCTCCTTAGTCTGGAGAATGTGCTTTGCGGCGATCTCGATCTCCGTTGCCTGACCCTTAGCGCCTCCTAAAGGCTGATGGATCATGATCTCGCTGTTGGGAAGTGAATATCTCTTGCCCTTAGCGCCTGCTGTGAGCAGAAAAGCGCCCATCGACGCTGCCATACCCATGCAGATAGTGGAAACGTCACACTTGATGTACTGCATCGTATCGAAGATAGACATACCTGCGGTAACGGATCCGCCGGGGGAATTGATGTAGAGGCTGATGTCCTTGTCGGGATCCTGACCCTCAAGGAAAAGAAGCTCTGCTACAACAACGCTTGCCGTAGCGTCGTTCACCTCATCGGTAAGCATAATTATTCTGTCGTTAAGAAGGCGCGAGTAAATATCATAAGATCTCTCGCCTCTGCTTGTCTGTTCAACTACATAAGGTACCAATGCCATAATTTCATATCCTTTCAAAACAAATTTTTGCATATAAAATGTACTGTACATTCTCTGCGCAGATCTTCCTTTTTGATCTGCACATACATTCTCGCCCGTAAAAGCAGCGATTATTCAATTTTTTTAAAGCTCCGATATTTTCGGCAAGGCGGCGCTGATATCACACCTACGCCGCCTGCTTATAATTGTATAATTGTATAATTGTATAATTCCGATATCTTTATTATTACTTGATAACAGCGTTCTCGCGGACGAGTGCCATTGCCTTGTCTGCTGCCTTGTCCTTTGTGATATCGTCCTTGGAAACGAGAGTCTTGACCTTCTCGACGTCGAGCTTGTACATATCAGCGAGCTTCTTGAACTCTTCCTCTACCTCTTCCTCGGTAGGCTCGATGCCCTCAAGCTCTACGATCTTGTCAAGAGCAAGACGAACGTTGACCTGCTTCTCAGCCTGATCTGCATACTGCTCTCTGAGAACGTCCTCTGTCATGCCCGTGTACTTCATATAGAGGTTCATATCAAGACCCTGCTGACGGAGGTTCATCTCCATCTCCTTGAGCATATCTGTAACTCTGTTGTCATACATAGCCTTCGGGATATCGCCCTGTACCTTCTCTGCGAGAGCCTCTGCAAGCTTATTGGAGATGTCGTTGTCTCTTGCCTTCTTGAGATCCTCTGCGAGGTTTGCAGCAACTTCCTTTCTGTACTCCTCAACAGTTTCGGACTCGGAGCTTACGTCCTTAACGAACTCATCGTCAAGCTCGGGAAGAACTCTTGCCTTGATCTCGTGGAGCTTTACCTTGAACTCTGCGGGAGCGCCTGCAAGCTCGGGCACCTGATACTCCTCGGGGAATGTTACGTTGACGGAGAACTCATCGCCCGTGTTGTGGCCGATGATCTGATCCTCAAAGCCGGGGATAAAGCTGCCGCTGCCGATAACAAGGCTGTACATCTCGCCCTTGCCGCCCTCGAACGGTTCGCCGTCCTTGAAGCCTTCGAAGTCGATAACTGCCGTGTCGCCGTCCTCAACTGCTCTGTCTGTAACAGTCTCAACGCTGCCTGCTCTCTTGCGTGCGTTCTCGATCTGCTCGTCGATCTTCTCGTCTGTGACCTCATCGGATACAGGCTCGATCTCTATGCCCTTGTAGCCCTCGATAGTTACCTCGGGGTATGTTGTGAGCTTCACCTTGAATGTAAAGCCGTCCTCGGAAACGTCAACTACCTCAAGCTCGGGCTTGTCGGGAACGATTCTCAGCTTAGCCTCTTCTACAGCCTGATCTACTGCCTCGGGATAGATATCGTTCATTGCATCTTCATAGAAAACGCCCTTGCCATACATTTTCTCAACGATAGCGCGGGGAGCCTTGCCCTTTCTGAAACCGGGGATATTGATGCTCTTTACTTCTTTTCTGTACACCTTGTTGATGGCGTCCTGGAAAGTCTTGCCGTCGACCTCGATCTCAAGCTCTACTCTGTTCGTGTCGACCTTGTTAACATTTTTAAGATTCATTGTAAGTCTTCCTCCTGCAAAATAAGCCAAAGGCAAGCCCCTCGGCTCAAACGGTTTTGAATTTCCGTCATTATAATATTGACTAACTCGATAATTATATCATAAAAGCGTGAATAAATCTACTGTAAATGTGAAATTTTTGTAAAACATCTTTCTTTAAAATTCGGAGTTCGGGGTTTGGAATGTCGGAAACGCTGCGCTTTTTCATTTAATATAGCGCAATAAAGACTTTTGATACACAATATATTTCGCCGCGTATCCGGCTCCCTATATACCAATACAAATCAAGAGCGAAGCAACTTCGATAATTCCGAATATTAATCACTTCACTTTAATTGATCGGTATCGGCTTAAAGCGCGTATAGTCACACGCCGTAAGGGTAAAATCTATTCCCTTGTAAGGGCCTGTTGTAGCATTCTGGTGATTCTTTTTTCCGTGGAGATGACCGTAGTAGCAGCGCTTGATCCCGCACTGCAGCAGCACGTCCATCATCTCGGGACACTCCCGCCCCGCAAAAACAGGCGGATAGTGAAGAAACGCAACGACCTCGCCGCCGAGTTTCTCCGCTTCCTTTATTGATGTTCTAAGCCTGCCCGCTTCGCGCGCTATTACCTTATCGTCGTGTGCGCCGTGAGCGTCGTAGAACCAGCCTCGCGTACCCGCAATGGAGATATCCCCCACTCTGTACGCATTATTATGCAGGATAGCGATAGTCTCAAGGGAGTTTTCTCTGAAAAAGCGCTCCATCTTCGACATCGTTTCCCACCAGTAATCGTGGTTGCCCTTCATAACTATCTTCTTTCCGGGCAGACCGTCTATAAAACGGAAATCGGGCAGCGCCTCGCCGAGATCCATTCCCCACGAGATATCCCCCGCAAGGACGACCGTGTCGTCATCGGTAACGAGAGCGCGCCAGTTTTCCTCCAGCTTTTCAACATGATTGCTCCACCCGCTGAAAATGTCCATCGGCTTATCTACGCCGAACGACAGGTGAAGGTCTCCTAGAACGAAAAGCGACATTATTTTACCCCCAGAGTCGTGAGCACGAAGTCTGCCATATCCTCCTTGGCGCATACGTTCGTAAAGCGGGTCTCCTTTGATTTAAGAGCCGCAAGCGGCGCGGGTACTGCTGTAGAGGTCGTCTTGCTGAGAAGATCCACCATAGCAAACTCATCATCGGGAAGTGCCTTGCCGTCTGCAACAGCCTCAAGGACAGCCTTGCTGAACTTATAGGGGCTTGCAGTAGAGTCGATGATCGTCGGCGTTTTGTCGCCCGTTTCCTCTGCATAATCCTTGTATACGCTGACTGCAACTGCTGTATGAGTGTCGCAGAGATAGCCGTACTTGTTGAAAAATTCGCCGATGATCTTCTGAGTCTTCTCATCGTCGCAGAAGCCGCCTGTGAAGATGTCCGTGATCTTCTCCTTTGTTGCATCGTCAACGCTGTAGGCGCCCGTTGTCTTGAGCGCAGTCATCCACTTCTTGACGAGCTTGTCGTCGGAATCTGTCATGTGATAGAGGAAGCGCTCGAGGTTCGAGGAAACGAGTATATCCATAGACGGAGATATCGTAGCGTAGAAGCTGCGGTTCTTGTCGTATGTACCTGTTTTAATGAAGTCCGTAAGCACGTTGTTGGAGTTCGACGCGCAGATGAACTTATTAACGGGAAGACCCATTCTGTAAGCATAATACGAAGCAAGGATATTGCCGAAGTTTCCTGTCGGAACTGCAACGTTGATCTTGTCGCCGAGCTTGATCTTTCCGTCGTTCACCATATCGGAATATGCCGAGAAATAGTAAACGATCTGCGGAAGGAGTCTGCCCCAGTTGATCGAGTTTGCGGAAGAGAAAAGATATCCGTTGTCGTTCAGAGTCTTAACGAGCTGCGCGTCGGTGAAGATGCGCTTAACACCCGTCTGAGCGTCGTCAAAGTTGCCCTTGATAGCGCAGACTGCAACGTTCTTGCCCTCCTGAGTTGTCATCTGGCGCTTCTGCATCGGGCTTACGCCGTCAACGGGATAGAAGACCATAATCTTTGTGCCTTCAACGTCCCTGAAGCCTTCCAGAGCAGCCTTGCCCGTATCGCCCGAGGTAGCAACGAGGATAACAGCTTCCTTGTCGGTCGTTTTCTTGAGCGACTTTGTAAGAAGGTGCGGAAGGATCTGGAGAGCCATATCCTTGAAAGCGGAAGTCGGACCGTGCCACAGTTCGAGGATATTCATATCGAGGTCGCCGAACTTCTGATAAGAAATCGGAGCGGGGTTCTCGCCGCCGAACTTATCGCTTGTGTAAGCCTTCTCAACGCACTCGTCGATCTCTTCCTTGGTGAAGTCGTCGAGGTAATCCGCAAGTATCTTCTTCGCTCTGCCCTTATAGTCGAGCTTGGTAAGCGCCTCAAGATCTGCTGCGCTGTACTGCGGGATCTCCATAGGAACGAACAGACCGCCGTCTGTAGAGATTCCCTGAGCGATAGCCTGCGACGCCGAAACGACGATGCTCTTATCGGTTGTACTGTTATATCTCATATTATCTTCCCCTTTATGATATATTTGAAGAATAACCTAAAACCACATCCACGCCGTGAAAGCGCAGATACACACAATGTATTGTACACTATAATCTGCGAAATGTCAAACACTTCTTGCGGGCGGACAAACGTCCGCAGGCAATTCCGCTGTCAGGTATTGCGGATCGATAGTTTCTCTCCGCAAGAGTGACTGCCCACTAAAATTA
>ONIC01000192.1 GCA_900317815.1 uncultured Eubacteriales bacterium
GACCGCAGGCAATTACCGCTGCAGGTTATTTTGTATAACGGCTCTACTGCCGCATACGACATTTATTCTTCCCGCAGCCAACTGATCCGGCATAAAGACGCAGGCTCAGGACACGGTCTGTTCAGCGGCTCCACAGTATTTACCGCACGAAGGAACGCTCCGTGCGGATATTTCAGCGCAGATACACGCCGACAAGTAAAAAACAGGAAATGTGGTAGAGATTCAGCAGAAAATAGACAGCCACTCCGACCAGCGCAATGTTGTTCGAGAGCCTGAGCTGTTTGCTGTCGGCGTCTCTGAGCTTTGTCAGCGCAAACAGGATCAGCCCGAGCGGCAGCGCGACCTTGACGAGAAATCCGAGCAGCGTATTCTCGATAACATTTCTCATCAGCGGATTTGCCTCCTTGAAAAGCCCCGTTGAGAGCAGCGCAAGCGTGCATATCCAGTCGGAAAGATCGAGCATAAACAGCAGGAAAAGCCGCTTCTTTGCCCCGAGCGCCGTATCATCATGCCACAATGCGGAAATATTCATATCATCACCCGATATCATTATTTGCAAAAATCGGGCAAGTATTCATTTTTCACCAAGCCGTGAAAAAACGCAGCGCAGCAAACTCCCGCAAATTACGAATTGCGCAGCAGCATTGCTGTTTTGAGGATCGCAGTCTGCGTTTTTCCGTCAACGATCAGATTGTTCATCACCATCTCGACTGCGCGGTCAAGCGGTATTCTTTCAACATTTACGAACTCGTCCTCATCGAGTCTCTGCTCCTCGAAATGATCCACCCTGCACATATACATATAAAGCACCTCGTCGGTAAATCCGGGCGAGACGTACTGTGCGCCGAGCGGCACATAATTATACCCGACAGCGCCCGTCTCCTCGAGCAGCTCCCTTTTTCCGTTTTCCAGCGGAGTCGTTTTCGGATCGTCCACCTTTCCCGCAGGCAGCTCAAGCACTACCTCGTGAAACGGGTAGCGGTACTGTTTTACAAACAAAAGCTCGTTATCCTCGGTGAGCGCCGCCACGCACACTCCCGCAGGGTGACGCGCGACCTCACGCTTTGCGGGTTCTCCGTTTGGAAGCTCGATATCGTCAAGCTCCAGACGGATTATGCGTCCGCTGTACAACACCTGAGACGAGACAGTCTTTTCCTCAAGCTTCATTCCGACTCCTCCTTACTTAACATCTCCGAGATAGAACAGCGCAAGCGTATCGGGTCCGCAGTGTGCGCCGAGCGCAGGTCCGATCTCCGATATCATAACATTGCTGATGCCGTAGTTCTTAGTGATAGAGCGGGCAAGAAGCTCGGCGTCCTCGGGACAGTCTGCGTGTGTGACAAAAACGGTGTCGCTGCCGTCGGGGAAGTAATTGTTGTTCATCTGCTCGACGAGCTTTGCGATAGCGAGTCGGCGTCCTCTGGCCTTGTAGATGACCTTGAGCTTGCCTGTCTCGTCCGATTTGAGAACCGGCTTGATGTTCATAACGGAGCCTACGGCAGCCGCAGCCGCCGAGAGTCTGCCTCCACGCTTTAAAAAGTTGAGGTCGCTCGGAGTGAACCAATGGGAGATCCTGCCCTTAGTCGCCTGCGCAAAATCACGCACCTCTTCGATCGTTGCGCCATCCTGCTGACGTCTGACGCAGTGATAAATGAGCATTGAAAGTCCCATTGACGCGCAGAGAGTATCGACACAGATTATCTTTCTCTCGGGATACTCCTCCGCAAGATCCTCCGCCGCGATCAGACTCACGTTGAAAGCGCCCGAAAGCGCACTCGAAAATCCGAGGTAGAGCACATCTTTCCCTTTGTCGAGCTGTTTCCTGAAATATCTCTCGTAATCGTCTATAGAGGGAGACGCCGTCTTTACGGAAACTCCGCTGCGAAGCACGTTGTAAAAGCTCTCGTTTCCGATGCTGAGTTTTGACAGGGAGCTGTCAAAGGTTTTTCCCGCAAGTATAACTTTAAGCGGAACTGCCGTGATACCCAGTTTTTCCGCAACGGCCGCAGGCATATCGCACGATGTATCGGTCACAATAGAAAATGAACTCATTTTTTCATATCCTCCTGACATTTGGTCTTGCCGTCTCGTTACTATGGCGGCATACAATTTCACATTGTAATTATATCTCAAATCACACAATTAGTCAATCACTCTCCTGCGGCAGGCGTGCGCCTGCGGGCAATACGCGAACTCAGCTTATCGTATGCATTACCTTTTGTGCCGCGGCAGGCGTGCGCCTGCGGGCAATACGCGAACTCAGCTTATCGTAGCATTACCTTTTGTGCCGCGGCAGGCGTGCGCCTGCGGGCAGTACGCGAACTCAGCTTATCGTATGCATTACCTTTTGTGCCGCGGCAGGCGTGCGCCTGCGGGCAATATGCGAACTCAGCTTATCGTATGCATTACCTTTTGTCCTGCAAACCTACCGTGTTGATGATTGCCCCATAAATTTACTCTATCAAAAAGAATACTAATTTTGATCAAGCTTTTTTCAAAAAGTCTTGTGACTGTCACCTTGCACCCTTTGTTCCACGGTGGTTTTCGGGCAAGTCAAGCATACAGCTTTTTCTATATGTTTTTCAAAAAAAGCACGGTGCGAACCCTCAGTTTGGTGAAAACTATGAGATTTTGACTATATTTTCGTGTATTTTATCATAAAAACGGTGAAAAGATCGGCTGTAAACAATTCGCTATTGTGTAAAAGTTATAAAATTTTGAAAATCTCAATATTTTTATTGTTTTTTAGTGACATTTTAAAAAAAATGTGTTATAATATATTCTAACGATTTATGATCTCAGAATTATATCTGTAATACATAGATCGGTGAAGGGACAGATTTATGACGGAACAGACTATTAATATTGAAAGACTTGAGCAGGCTGTAATGCTTTTCGGCAGCTTTGACGAAAATATCAAGCTGGTAGAAAAGGCATACGGTGTCGATGTTGTAGTGAGAGGATCGGAGATTAAGGTCTGCGGCGAGGTCGAGGCAGTCTCGCTTGCCGCAAAGACGATCGAAAGTCTGATGCTGCTCATCAACAAGGGCGAAACGCTCAACGAGCAGAACGTGCGCTACTGCATAGCGCTTGTAAACGAGGGCAGCGAAAGCAAGCTGTCGGCGTTGTCGGGCGACTGTATATGCGTGACCTCAAAGGGCAGACCCGTAAAGCCCAAGACGATCGGGCAGAAACGCTACTGCGATGCTATCAAGAACAACACGATAACTATCGGCGTAGGTCCTGCGGGAACGGGAAAGACTTATCTTGCCGTAGCGCTTGCCGTGACGGCATTCAGAGCACACGAGGTCAACAGGATCATCCTGACGCGGCCTGCGGTCGAAGCGGGAGAAAAGCTCGGCTTCCTGCCGGGAGATCTTCAGAGCAAGGTCGATCCGTATCTGCGTCCGCTTTATGACGCGCTGTTCGATATGCTCGGCGCCGAGACGTATCAGAGGTACGTCGAGCGCGGAAACATTGAAGTAGCTCCGCTTGCATATATGCGCGGACGAACGCTCGACGACAGCTTCATCATTCTTGACGAGGCTCAGAACACAACGGGCGAGCAAATGAAAATGTTCCTGACCAGACTCGGTTTCAATTCCAAAATGGTCATCACCGGAGACATAACGCAGATCGACCTGCCCTCGGGCAGCAGAAGCGGTCTGAAGGAATGTATGAAGGTGCTGAAAAACATCAACGACATAGCTCAGGTAATGTTCACTGAAAAAGACGTCGTCAGGCATCGCCTTGTTCAGGATATCATCAAGGCGTATGCAAAAATAGAGGAGGTAAGAAGAAACAAATGACTAACAAAATCAGGGTGGTCATCACCAATAAGCAGAAGAAAGTTAAGATCCCCACAGGAATGCGTATGCTCGTTCGCCGCTGTTGCAACGCCGTTCTGAAGCTCGAAAACTTCGAAGGCTCGGCAGAGGTCAGCGTGACCTTTGTTGACAACGAAGAGATCCACAAGCTCAACAAGCAGTACAGAGAGATCGACGCTCCCACCGATGTGCTCTCCTTCCCTCTCGGCGAAAACAATCAATACGACGTTGACCCCGAGACAGGCGCAAAGATGCTCGGCGACGTTGTTATTTCCATGGAAAAGGCAGAGGATCAGGCTAACCTCTACGGACACTCTCTCCAGCGTGAGGTAGCATACCTGACAGCTCACTCCGTGCTCCATCTTCTCGGCTACGACCACGAGACAGGTCTTGAGAAGGTACACATGCGCGAAAAAGAGGAGCTTGTTATGGAGCAGCTCGGACTTCCCGCATCGTCGTCTTACGTTATTGAAGACAACTGATCGGTGATTATATGGACAATTCTAACTACGGCCGCTCCGCCGACCTGCTTAAACTGATAGTCAGGGGTGCGGCAGGGATATTCCTCTTAATTATTCTTATCAATATAGGTATGAGCGCCAGCGCAGCCTATGCGGGCTATCATCAGGATCAGCGTTACCTGGACGCCATGAAGAACACGACGACGATCGCAGCTCAGGTCACCGAGAAAAAGGTCGTTCCTCAGACACGCACCCGTGAGCTTGACCCCGAATTGAACGGCGGAAAGACCGAGGATACATACAAGGTCGCTGTGACCTACTGTGTTCTTGAATACGAAGTGGGCGGAACGATCTACGAGACCGAGGTCGAGGGCACCGACGATGTTTACAAGGGCAAAGACGGCAAGGAATACGTTGATATAACGATAGACAAGAGCCGCCCCGGCACGATCTACGAAACGCACGAGACAAAGACCAAAGAGGAGCATTTTGCCGATACTATTGATCTTGTAAAGAAAATGGCGCTTCCGATCATTGCGCTTGTCGTTCTCGAATTTCTCGCAAGAAAAAAACACTGATACATAAACACTAAACTCTGTTTTATTATATATAATGAAACGGAGTTTTTTTATTGGCACTTCTTCGTTCGGTGTATTATAGTTCTGATTTAAGGAGACACTGATTAAAGCGAGTGCTTATATTGCGCCGTCAGATTTTCAGGCAGATTGCACGAAACGACCGCAGGAATACTGCCGTATTTCAAGGGAGTTGAGTGCAATATGAC
>ONIC01000151.1 GCA_900317815.1 uncultured Eubacteriales bacterium
AATAAATCTTCTGTAGCAGTCCCAAGCCCAACGGGGGTTGCCTGACTGAGCAGCGATAACTTCAACAACTTCTTCATTAAGACCGAGGTTGAGGATAGTATCCATCATACCGGGCATGGAAGCTCTTGCACCCGAACGAACGGAAACGAGGAGCGGATTCTCCTTATCACCGAACTTCTTGCCTGTGATCTCTTCCATCTTAACGATGTATTCATTGATCTGACCCTGGATCTCTTCGTTGATCTCTCTGCCATCCTCGTAATACTGTGTGCAAGCCTCAGTTGTGATCGTGAAACCCTGAGGAACGGGAAGACCGATGTTGGTCATCTCTGCCAAGTTAGCACCCTTACCGCCGAGCAGCTCGCGCATATTAGCGTTACCCTCGGAGAAAAGGTACACCCATTTCTTAGCCATGGTAATTACCTCCTAAAAAAGTAAAATAAGATTTGCGCAAGGAAAACGGTTTAAATCCAGCCTATTTCCCAGCCTACAGAATATTATAGCAGAACACGGAAGAAAAATCCAGTCTTTTATGAAAAAACTCCGAAAAAATTCTCGTTTTTTTCTTATGTAATGGGCATAATTTTCCTATTTGTAATATATCGGTGAAATAATGCACAAAATCACATCTGCAAAGCAATACATAAGCTCAAAAGTTCCCGAACACGACCGATGATAACGCTCGTTGCAGTTTCCGTTAAAGGCGTTACTGCGTCGTCTTTTTTCGTAAAGACTTCTAAATTTCACCATATATTCGAGTGGATTGTGGGCGAAATATTGAAAATTGAAAAATCCCTCGTTTTATGCCGAAAAATGACTTGAAAAAAATGAAAAGTATGAGATAATATATAAAGGACTATTGCGGACGGCGCTGCGCTGTCTGCTGATGTAAAGAGGTGTTTTATGGGGATTTCGGCAGTTATCCTCGCAGGCGGCGAGGGGAAAAGAATGAAGTCCGACAAGCCGAAGGCACTCTCGCTCGTACTCGGTCAGCCTATGCTGCGCTGGGTCCTCGATTCCGTGACAGAAGCGGGAATTGAGAAGATCTGCGTACTCACAGGCTTTGCAAAGGAGTATATCGAGGAGTATCTCGGCGGATACAACAAGGAAACAGGCTTACAGACAGAAACTGCATTTCAGGCGGAAAGACGCGGTACAGGTCACGCCGTTATGATGTGCAGCGATTTTCTGCGCTCAAACAGCGGCGACGTTGTGATCTTAAACGGCGATGCGCCCTTTCTCGACAGCAAGACGATAAAAGGAAGTCTCGAACTTCACAGAGAAAGCGGCTCCTCGGCAACGGTCATCTCCGCCAAGGTGAACGACCCGTTCGGCTACGGCAGGATCATACGCGATGAAAAAGGAAATGTCGAGAAGATCGTTGAACAAAAAGACGCCGATGAGTCTCAGGCTGCCGTCAACGAGGTAAATTCGGGCTGCTACTGGTTCAGATCCGACGACCTTTTAGGCGCGCTCGACAAGCTCACCGACAACAACGCAAGCGGCGAGTTCTATCTTACGGATACGCTCGGTATCCTGCTTTCACAGGGCAAGACAGTCTGCGCTTATACGGCGGAAAACTCAAACGCAGTACTCGGCGCCAACGATCCCGCACAGCTCGAACAGCTCAACGAGATCGCTAAAACGATCAAAAAGTAATCAGCAAGGAAAGATCATTTACAATACAACTAAATCTAAATGTAAAGGGGCTTTTTAGTATGAATTTTCACGGTAAAGACATCAAGATCTTTGCAGGCAACGCAAGCAAGGATGTAGCTCAGGCTATCGCCGGCTGCCTCAACCTGCCGCTCGGCAAATCCGAGACGACGACATTCTCCGATGGTGAGATCAGCGTATCTCTTCACGAGTCTGTCAGAGGTTCGGACTGCTTCATCGTTCAGTCTACCTGCGATCCCGTCAACAACAACCTGATGGAGATCCTCATCATGATCGACGCTATGAAGCGCGCATCGGCTGCAAGCATCACTGTTGTTATGCCTTACTACGGCTACGCAAGACAGGACAGAAAGGCAAAGGCAAGAGATCCGATCACAGCAAAGCTCGTTGCAGATCTCATTACCTGCGCAGGCGCTGACAGAGTTCTTACAATGGACCTTCACGCTAATCAGATCCAGGGCTTCTTTAACATTCCCGTCGATCACCTCTACGGTGCAGGTCTTCTTGCAGACTATATGAAGCAGAAGGTCGGCGCTAACGAGAATGAGGAATGGATCGTTGTATCCCCCGATCTCGGCAGCGTTACACGTTCGAGAAACTTCGCAGCTAAGATCGGCGCAGGTCTCGCTATCATCGACAAGAGACGTCCGAAGGCAAATGTTTCCGAGGTCATGAACATCATCGGTGACGCAAGAGGCAAGAAGGTAGTTCTCGTTGACGATATGATCGACACGGCAGGCACGCTCTGCAACGCCGCAAACGCTATCGTAGAAAAGGGCGGCGCAACAGAGGTCTACGCTTGCGCAACACACGCAGTTCTTTCCGGTCCCGCTATCGAGAGGATCAAGAACAGTGTTATCAAGGAAGTAGTTCTCCTTGACACAGTTCCCGTAACAGATGAGCGTATGATCGACAAGTTCACAATTCTCCCCGTAGCTCCGCTCTTCGCAGACGCTATCGAAAGAATTTACGCAGACAAGCCTGTATCTCCGCTTTACAAGTAATTATACAGTTCAAATTAAATCATACAATATAGGGTGGGCTTAAAGTCCGCCCTTAATTGCGTAATCTCAAAACTATTATCCGAGGTGCACTATGTTCTTTAAGCAAAAATCGGCGCCGCTGACCGGAAGCTGCAAATACATCATCGCAGGGCTCGGCAATCCCGACCGCAAATACGAAAACACGCGCCACAATGCAGGTTTTATCGCAGTTGACAAGATCGCGGAAAAGTGCGGCACGACTATCGACAGGCTCAAATACAAGTCATACTGCGCTACCGTCACGATGGGCGGAGAGCGTGTTCTTCTGATGAAGCCTCAGACGTATATGAACAACAGCGGTCAGGCGCTCGTCGAGGCGATGAATTTCTACAAGATACCGCCCGAGAATGCGATTATAATATTTGATGACATCTCTCTTGACGTGGGAAAAATGCGTATACGCCGCAAAGGCTCGGACGGCGGTCAGAAGGGTATGAGAAGCATCATTTATCTTTCCGGCAAGGACACTTTCCCCCGCATCAAGATCGGTACAGGCGCAAAACCCGAAGGCTGGGAGCTTGCCGACTGGGTGCTCTCACGCTTCTCAGATGACGAAAGAAAGCTGATAGACGAGGCGAGCCTGAACGCCTTCGACGCTGCCGAACTTATTATATCGGGTCAGATCGACAAGGCGATGAACAAGTTTAACTGAGTGTGGTAAAGTGCGCAGTTAATAATTTCGGAGTCACTTCGCTCCTGATTTATATTGTCATATTGAAATTCGTAAGTCTGAGACGCGCAACTCCGCACTCCGCACTCCAAACATCACATTCCACACTTTATATCGGGGGCATTATGAAATTCCTAACAGATGTTATCTCACAAATGAGCGAGTACAAGTCGCTTAAAAATGCCGTTGAAAAGGGAAGAACGGCTGCGGCTACGGGACTTACCAATGTACACAAGGCAAACGTTGTATCGGCGCTCTGCACTCAGCTCAATAAAAAAGCGCTGCTGCTGACGGGCGACGAGCAGGAAAGTCAGCAGCTTGCAAACAATATTTCAATGATGGGACTTCGGGCGCTCATTTACCCTCTGCGGGATTTCAATTTCCGTGCAGTCAGCGGACAGTCCCGCGAGTACGAACACCAACGTCTGATGGTGCTCTCTTCTATCCTGAAGGGCGATTTCGATGTCGTGATCGCCTGTGCGGACGCTGCGGCGCAGTTTACGATACCTCCCGAGGAACTAAAACGCGCGTCAATGCATATTGCCTCGGGCGGAGAAGCGGAGCTTGAAAGCCTCGTGACATTTCTTACCGAATCAGGCTACGAGCGCTGCGAAGCCGTTGAAGGCGAAGGTCAATACTCCGTGCGCGGCGGTATCCTCGACCTGTTTATGCCCGATGAAAAGGCGCCGATGCGTATTGAATTCTGGGGCGATGAGATCGACACGATCAATTACTTCGATGTTCTCACTCAACGCCGTACAGACTACGTTGAGGACGTTTTTCTCTCTCCTTCCGCCGAAATACTTGTCAGAGACAAAAAAGCTCTCGCCGACAAGATACGCAAAAAAGCAAAGGCACTGCGCAGCAAGAACGCCGCCGCTGCCCGAGCTATTCTGGAGGAAGAATGTGCGCTGCTCGATTCGGGCGAGATCCCCGGCAGCATAGACAAATTCATTTCACTTGTATACGACCGCAGTACCTCTCTGTTTGACTATTTCGGCGCCGATACGCTTATTTTCGTATCAGAGCACACCCGCGTCAAGGAACGAATGCACGGCTACTCGTGGCAGTTCTCGGAAGATCTGAAAGCGTTTCTTGAGGAAGGCATACTCTGCAAGGGTCTTGATACGTTCTTTTTATCGTATCAGGAGATCCTGTCACGCCTTCTCTCAAACGGCGCTGTTTACCTCGACAATTTCACGAGCGGATCTTATGACACGCCCCTGGCCGAGCTTGTCAATTTCTCCGTGCGTCATCTCTCCCTCTGGGGCGGCAGCGTAAAGTTGCTCGAGGAAGATATCGAGCCGTATATCAATGCAAAATTCACTCTCGTTATCCTTGCGGGAACTCAGAAGGCTGCCGATTCCCTGCGCTCCGAGCTTGCCGAAAAGGGATACAATGTCTCACCCGACGCCTGCGTCACCTATCCCTCGCGCGGCACGATCTTTGTACTGCCCGGAGCGCTTTCGGCAGGCATCGAGTATCAGCAGCTTAAGTTTGCGCTCATTTCGCAGGGACATATCCGCACAACATCAAAGCGGATCAAGGGCAAGCGCAACAAAGCGGCAAAACAGATTACAAGCCTTGCAGAGCTGTCTTACGGTGATTACGTTGTCCATGCTTCCCACGGCATCGGTCAGTTCGGCGGCATCAAGAAGCTCGAGATACAAGGCATCATAAAGGATTATATAAAGATAATGTACGCAAAGGGCGACGTCCTTTACGTTCCTGTAACTCAACTCGATCTCGTATCGAAGTATATCGGTCCAAAGGAAGAAACGACCGTCAAGCTCAACCGTTTAGGCTCGGGTGACTGGCAGAAAACAACATCCCGCGTCCGCAAGGCAGTCCGTGATATGGCAGACGAGCTGATAAAGCTCTACTCCGACCGTATGAAGGTACAGGGCTACGCATTCGCACCCGACGGCGAGTGGCAGCACGATTTCGAAGCAAAATTCGAATATGAAGAGACCGAGGATCAGCTGCGCTGCATCGACGAGATAAAGGGCGACATGGAGCGTATCACGCCGATGGACAGACTGCTGTGCGGAGACGTCGGCTTCGGTAAAACAGAGGTTGCGCTCAGAGCGGCGTTCAAGTGTGTGTCGGAATCCAAACAGTGCGTACTGTTAGCGCCCACAACTATCCTTGCGTGGCAGCACTATCAGACGGCGCTGCGCCGTTTTGAGGGCTTCCCTGTCAATATTGAGCTGCTGTCGCGTTTCCGGACGCCGAAGCAGCAGGCGGAGGTACTGAGAAAGCTGAAGACAGGTGAAGTTGACTTCGTTATCGGAACTCACAGACTTGTCCAGAAGGATGTGGTTTTCCGTGACCTGGGTCTTGCAATCATTGACGAGGAACAGCGCTTCGGCGTAGCTCAGAAGGAGCACTTCAAGGAGGCGTTCAGCAGCGTCGATTTTCTCACGCTCTCGGCAACGCCTATCCCCCGAACGCTCAATATGGCAATGAGCGGTATCAGAGATATGTCGGTGCTTGAAGAAGCGCCGCTCGACAGAAAGCCCGTACAGACATACGTCCTCGAACATGACCCCGCAGTTATAGCTGAGGCTATACGTCGTGAGCTTCGGAGAGGCGGTCAGGTGTTCTACCTTCACAACAGAGTAGATACGATAATGCAGACCGCCGCAAAGATCAAGAAGGCGATCCCGGAGGCAAATATCGGGATCGGTCACGGCAAAATGACGGAGCAGGAGCTGTCAGAGGTCTGGAGACAGATGCTCGATGAGGAGATAAATGTCCTTGTCTGCACCACGATAATCGAAACAGGCGTCGATCTCCCGAATGCCAACACGCTCATTATCGAGAATGCCGACTATATGGGACTTTCACAGCTTCACCAGCTCCGCGGAAGAGTCGGAAGATCTTCACGCCGCGCCTACGCATACTTCACCTTCAACCCGCACAAGGTCCTCTCAGATATAGCGGAAAAACGTCTGACAGCTATCCGCGAATTTACCGAATTCGGCTCGGGCTTCAAGATCGCAATGCGCGACCTCGAGCTTCGCGGCGCAGGAAGTATCTTAGGCGGCGCACAGCACGGCCACATGGAAGATGTCGGATACGATATGTACATCAAGCTGCTCAACGAAGCCGTTGCTGAGGCGCGCGGCGAAAAACCGCAGCAGAACACGGCGGAATGTCTTGTCGATCTTCAGGTACAGGCGCACATACCCGAAAGCTACATCGAAAGTCTCAATCAGCGTCTCGATATTTACCGCAAGATAGCCGATATCAGAAACCGTGACGACGCTTCCGATGTTATAGATGAGCTGCTCGACCGATTCGGAGATCTTCCGAAATCTGTTATGGGTCTTATTGACGTAGCGCTCGTCAGAAATATGGCGGCGCTCGACGGAATACGCGAGATCAAGCAGGAGGGCTCTGCGATACAGCTCTACACAGACGACTTCGACAACGAGAACCTCGGTAAATTCCTTGCGAAAAACAAGGGACGCGCAAAACTCGTCATGACAAAAAAGCCGCACATCTCTCTGCCTATGGAAAAGGATGAAACGGTGCTTGCGACACTCAAGAGAACGCTCTGAATGTGATCTGTTCTTAAAATTCGACTTATCATCACTTCATTGCGCAACATTATTACGGTAAACTCTTGAATTTGTCGCAAAGTGGTGTTATAATGATTTAGGTAATATCGCCGATGCCTTGTCGGCAGGACGGTATATTTAATTTCGCCGCATTCGTGCGGTAAGGAGGAAATTTAAAATGGTTGATTACAAAGCTAACATGAAGGCTCCTATCTATTATGAGCAGGACTGCAATCTGTCTCTCCTCGACGGTCAGACGATCGCTATCATCGGCTACGGCAGCCAGGGTCACGCTCATGCTCTTAACCTTAAGGAGTCGGGCTGCAACGTTATCATCGGTCTTTACGAGGGCAGCAAGTCCTGGGCAAAGGCTGAGGCACAGGGCTTCGAGGTCTTCACAGCTGCCGAGGCTGCAAAGAAGGCTGACATCATCATGATCCTTATCAATGATGAGAAGCAGGCTGCAATGTACAAGAAGGACATCGAGCCGAACCTTGAGGCAGGCAATATGCTTATGTTCGCTCACGGCTTCGCTATCCACTTCGGTCAGATCGTTCCCCCCGCTGATGTTGACGTTACAATGATTGCTCCCAAGGGCCCCGGTCACACAGTAAGAAGCGAGTATCAGGCCGGCAAGGGTGTTCCGTGCCTCGTTGCTGTTCAGCAGGACGCTACAGGCAAGGCTAAGGAAAGAGCTCTCGCTTACGCTCTCGGTATCGGCGGCGCTCGTGCAGGCGTTCTTGAGACAACATTCAGAACAGAGACAGAAACAGACCTCTTCGGCGAGCAGGCAGTTCTCTGCGGCGGCGTTTGCGCTCTTATGCAGGCAGGCTTTGAGACGCTCTGCGAGGCAGGCTACGATCCGAGAAACGCTTACTTCGAGTGCATCCACGAGATGAAGCTCATCGTTGACCTTATCTATCAGTCAGGCTTCGCAGGCATGAGATA
>ONIC01000055.1 GCA_900317815.1 uncultured Eubacteriales bacterium
AAAGATGAGGTCACGCTGCTGACGCTTGACGAGATCTACAGATAATCTGAAGTACAATACCACAACCACACTTTATACGAATTATCCCTCAAATCTCCCGTCCCCCCTGTTCGTAACGTTTTAGAAAAAAAAGCACCAGAGCAAAAAAATCCCGAAAAGCCGCATAACAATGGGCTTTTCGGGATTTTATTACGAGCAGGTACATTAAAAAAACTTTTTCAACCTTTCTGATAATCTCAGGACATCGGATAATATAATCGATCAAACATCTACACCCTATCCCGATAATAGAACCAAGCGTCTATCATTGCTTGTCCTGCGTACATCGAAAGAATAATCCTTTCACGTTTACCTTGTTGATACGCCCGCATCCTTTTGTATTTTGAACACTTCTTTTTTGCATCTGATATTTGTTCTTTATTTTCTGCAAACCAATAATTTTTTTGCAGAAATTCCGAATTAATATCTTCTATTTGTTTAGGTAATCTGTTTCCTAAATATACTGCCATTTTAGGGATATTTCTTTCTATCAAGTTTTTTATATATCCTTCAAGGCGATATGCCGCTGTATCCGTCCTTTGCGACGCTAAAATTGAAGCAAAGGTTTTATTATCTAACTGAAGTTTATCCTTTGTATTCCTGTAAATAAATCCGTGAAGATGATCTTCCATTTTACGATACTTTCGTTTAAGCTTCTCGACATTATATCCCTGCTGAAATTCATTAACAGATAAAAGCTCATCGATTTCCTCGTCCTGAAAAGCTCGAAAAATACCAATTGCCTTTCGTTCAACATCATCAGCATGATCTGCAAACGCTACGTTCAATTCATTTAGAGCATTATTGATTAAGTGGAACTTTTCTCTATCATAAATATTCCACGGATTGTTATAAAACGGACACAAACCGGCTATTCTAATTATTGCATTTTTCAATCTTGCAGATAAATTCATCTTGTCACCATCACTTGAGAACCGCTATAGCATATTCACACATAGAAATGTTACACATATATTCTGCCTTTTTGGTCTCAAGACCTACTTCATCTGATTCTCTCATAAGACTGATCGCCTCGAATTGTGTCACAGCGTCTGCAGATGACTCCTCAATATCATACAATCTGCTTTGGATTTTGTCTATAACATTATCACATTGCTTATATGTAATCTTCCTGAGTTCATTTGACAGGTCACTTAAAGCATCTCGTAGGACCTTGTCCATAAAGCGTTTCATCGCTGCAGATTTCTGCGAACCTTTTTGCATTTTCAAAATCTCAAGGCACTCATTATCATCAAGAGAAACACGTTTTTGCACACGCTTCTTTATATAACCGTGTATCATATCCTCTGTATCTCTGTTTTCACGTTCAATAGCGTCAATATTGATATTCAGCTTTCTTCCGCCATATATTTTGTTATTATAGGCTCTGATTGATTTGAGAAATTGATCGAGCGTATATCTGCTTTCTTTAATTACATCACGTTCAAGTTGGTCGCTCTCTCTTTCGATATCCAAACGAAACTCGGTAAGTGATTGGTTTATTCTCATCGTTTCCTGCAGCGAAGCAGTCTGAGAATCATAACTGTCTTCCCGAGCATAGCTTGAACTGCGTCTGCTTGTAGTTCCACCAAAAAAATCTTTTACCTTTTCAACTATGGTACGAATTGGGTGAAAACCTCCGCCTCCGCCGCTGCCCATTATACAACACCTTCTCCCAGAATTTGCGTGCCTAAATCGGCAAGCGAGTTTATAAAACCTGCATTCGCTATTATCTTCTCTTTCTCACTGCGACTTTCCTGAGATGACTGCGATAATGCATCAAACTGTCTGCTTAATTTTTCGGCTTGTTCTTCGGCTATCTCTATCTTAGAATCAAACGAATCTTCTACATTGTACAAAACATTCTGTACAGTTCTCCTAACGGTTTTGCAAATCCTGTCAAGAGCTTCATTGAAGACCTCTATTTTTAGTTCCTTCATTCTTGTTCCTTTAAGCTCTCCTGCCGGCAGCTTCAGAACAGAAACACATTTTGAATTATCCAGCGATATACTTTGCCTTATATGATCTGTCATAGAGCCGTCTATATCATCAAGAATGTTATTCAGCTGCCTGCGTATTGACTCCACACGATAAACATTGAGATTTTTGTTCATTCCTTCCAAAACCTCAAGAATATCGTCTATCATCTCGGCACATTGGTTTTTTATCTCTTTTTCCATTTCCTTTGCAGACGCTCCAAATGAGTCCCGGCATTCGCATACCAAACGATTAAGCTCCAGAATTTCATCTGCATTGCTTTTCTCCGGATCGTATCCTTTGCTATTTTTGATATCTTCCTCGTTTCTACCCAAAATAGCAGATATTATTCTTTTTCCTAATTTTTTAACAACTTCCCATATTTTGGGTGCTTGTTCCGGAGGTATGGGAGGTATTGGTAATTTGGGCATAATATCCATAAAATTCACCTTCTGCCTGTTCTGTAAATTTTTCTTAAGAAAGCGTTTAACTTCAACTCATCATTATGCTTTTGAGCAGGGAAACCCGAAACAACAGAAAAGTCAGCAATTGACTTTGTTACACCTGATCTCGCCATAAGCGTTGAATATTCTCCAATTTTCACATGATTAGCTACACCGCACTGACCGTATATCACACTATTTGAACCTACGAGCGCCCACCCGGCAATAGCCGTCATGGAGACTATTTTGCAATTTTCTCCAATCTTAGCTTCGTGACCTATCCTGACAAGCGAATCGATCTTTGTTCCGCTGCCTATCACAGTGTTTCCTATAGTACCACGTTCGATAACGGAATTTGCATCGATCTCAACATTGTCTCCGATAATAACCTTTCCTACACTTGGCACACGGTGAAAAGTATTATTATCGCAGCACATCTCAATGCTGTCCTTTCCGATAACAGCACAGCAATCTATCACGGTATTATACCCGATTTCACAGTCATGATTTATGACCGAATTATATCGAATAGTGCAATTATCTCCTATAACGACATTGTCGCCTATTCTGACGCCTGCTTCTATCACCGTATTATTTCCGATCACGCAGCCCTTTCCAAGCGTTGCTTGCCGATCTATTAATACCGAATCACCGACCGAAGTATCTCTGCACGGCTGAAAATATAGACCATTGTCGATCAAATACTGAACGATAATATACAGCTTTTCGTACATCGAATACGGTGTAATAATATATGTCCTGTTATCGGAAGGAAAAAAAGAAACAGAAACCATTACTGCTCCGAAAGATATATTCTTTATACTCTCAAAATCACAAATGTCATTAATATAAGTGAGATACCCGTCTTTGCATTCATCACGTAGAGCTATTCCGTATATTCTTACATCCGGATTTCCTATAACTGTTCCACCAATTAAATTGGCAATATTACCGGCAGTTACATATCTCTCGCTCATTAATCATTAACCAAATCTTTAAGCTGATCAACCAAGCTCTGCACACGCCGCTCCGTATCCTCTTTAACCAATTTCATGACATTCACAAGGTCAGATTTATACTTGTCTATCTGATCCAGATTTCTCTTAGCTTCGTCATACTGCGCTCTTATCTCTTCAATATTTTGATTCGAAGCTTCAAGTATCTTCTGATTGCTCTCCTTGATCTCTGCAAAATATTTATTCAAATCCTCATTAAGCGAATTCATATTTTGTTCAATATCAGAAAGAAGATAATCTTGGTACTTACTCAGAATATCCTGAGAAATTTTGACCTCTACCGAATCAACATTAGACATCTGCATAAGCTTTTCCAGGTGCTCTTCAAGTACTTGAGGCATAATCTTAAACTTCATCGCCGTAGACATCAAAGTATATTTTTGATCCTCGTCCAAAAACAAATAATCACGACAAAGGTTATTAAGATATGCCGCCGTATATACTATATTTCGTTCAGCTGTTTTGCTATTACCATAACAATCTTGTCCTGAAAGGTACTTGACCCATTCCGTCTTCTGCTTTTTCCAATCTTTTTCCGGACTGTTCAAACTATCCCATTGTGTTCCAATGACAAAAACCTTTTCAGGATTATAGCTTGTGTTTGCAAATATCCTGATTAGTGTTGTAAGCTCCGGACCCGTAAGAGAATCGGACTTAACACATGCAAAAACAGCATTTGCTCTGTCTATGTAATTTCTTGTTACATCGGAACGATATTTTACGGCGTCATCTAAGCCCGGAGTATCTACAAAGACTATCTGTTCGGGCATTTTAAAATTTCTAAGACCCACCTCAACTTCTTTTACAAAGTAGTGCTCTGCATGCTTCGATGATGTCCATCGCTCAATCTCTTCATTAAGATCATCATCAGAAAGCTCCGTGTAAACCTCAGTATGGTCTATCCATTTCTGCTTTTCTGCATCGCCATGCAAAGAGGCGTATTCCTGCTTAAAAACATCTGCATTACTCGAAATACTATCCCAAAGCATTTTCCACTCATCTTGAGAGTAAAAGCTTACTCTGACATAGTTGGTATATTCACAATGTCTGAATTTTGTCAAAACAGCCGTTTCTGGAGTTACCGATGTCGATGCCAGATTCTGCCCCAGCAAGGCATTGATGAGCGTAGATTTGCCCGCCTTTATGGTACCCACAAAAGCTATATGAAATTCCGGTGATTTACATCTACCAATAAATGCATCACATTTTTTAATCAAGCTTGACGACGTACTTGCAAACACCTCGTTTGAAAGCAGTACCTTCATCATTTCAATCTTTTTTATATAGCTATCTACTGTACTGTTCCATCTTACAGTTTTATGTGAGACTGCACTTAATGAGCTTACCATTGATCGAATGTCAGTTTCATAACTTTCAACCACCTCGGTAACATTAAAAGAATCTTTATTCTGACAGCAGCCACAATGAAAACAAAAATAACTATAATCGGGTATGGTCTGTTTACACGATTTACAAATCATTACATTTGCACTCCTTTTCCACAGTTGTACACAAGCATTCAACAAAATTCTTAAGCTTTAATTAAAATAGTATCACAGTTTCTACAAAATGTCAATATATAGTTTATAGTTTTTACTATCTATAGGTCGTTGCCTCTCTCCCCAAAATCCCTTAAAGTAATAATTAAAACGACCTAAAGGGAAGATGAGAATGAAAACCGAACGTGAAAAGATATCCTGCAAGATCGGCGAGCGCATTCGCCGATTCCGCACCGAGCAGCATCTGAGTCAGGAGGCGCTTGCGCTCTCCTGCGAGATACACCCCGCGTACCTCGGCAGGCTGGAGCGCGGCGAAAAGTGCCCGACCGTTGACACGCTCTACAAGATCGCGCAG
>ONIC01000100.1 GCA_900317815.1 uncultured Eubacteriales bacterium
AAATTGTTTGAAAAAACCGAAGTAATACTGACGTATTTCAAGGTTTTTGAGGGCAATTTGACAAAAAGATGCCAGCAAGATGAGTGCTCAGTCCGAAGGACGTGATTTAATCAGTGGCTCCTTAACTGAGGAGGTGCGGGATGGAATACCCTGAAGGTTATGTTTACGAACTTATGGACAAGGGCGGCCCGACGAACAACAGAGAGCCGTATTTTAAAGAAGCAGTTGATGAGATGATGAGGGCAAGAGTCCTCTGCGCCAAGGCAAATGCCGTAATGCCCGATGATCCGAATTATGTTGAATATCTTGAGGAGCTTTTCGGCAGAAAACTCGATGACGTCAGGATCTTAACGCCGTTTATCTGTGATTTCGGAAACCGTGTGAAGTTCGGAAAAGGTGTATTTATAAATCATTCGGCTATTCTTTCCGCCTCGGGCGGCATCGAGTTTGAAGACGGTGTAATGGCTGCTCCGGGAATCAGGATAGCGACTATTAATCACGATATGACCGATCGTCACAATACATACACTTACGGCAAGGTGCTTGTCAAAAAGAATGCGTGGCTCGGAATGAACGTGACGATCTGCCCCGGAGTCACAATAGGCGAATACGCTGTCGTTGCAGCGGGCGCAGTAGTTACAAAAGATGTCCCCGATTATGCGGTCGTGGGCGGTGTACCTGCGAAGGTAATAAAATACATAGACCCCGAAACTATAAAGGACTGAACAGGAGAAATAAATATGGAAATGCTGACACTCAATAACGGTATCAAATGCCCCGTGATTGGTATAGGTACGTTTATGCTTGCGCCTGAGGATGCTGAAAACAGTGTGCGTGAAGCGCTCAAAATGGGATACTCTCTCGTGGATACAGCGAACGCCTATGTAAATGAGAGAGCCTGCGGCAGAGGTATCAGGACAAGCGGTCTGAGCCGTGAGGAAGTTTTTCTTTCCACGAAGCTCTGGCCGAGCGAGTATGAAAACGATAATGCGGTCGATGAAACACTGGAGCGGCTCGGCGTTGACTACGTTGATCTGCTCTATATCCATCAGCCTGCAGGAAACTGGCTTGCAGGCTATCGCCAACTTGAGAAAGCGTATAAGGCAGGCAAAGCAAAGGCGATCGGTATATCCAACTTCGAAGGCAAATACATGGCCGAACTGGAGAAGGAATGGGAGATCGTTCCTCAGTTTATCCAGGTCGAAGCTCACCCGTATTTTACGCAGTCTGAGCTTCGCAAAACTCTCGACAAGTACGGCATCAGACTTATGAGCTGGTATCCGCTTGGTCACGGCGACAAGTCGCTTATGAATGAGCCGATCTTTAAGTCACTCGGGGAGAAATACGGAAAGTCTTCCGCTCAGGTGATCCTGCGCTGGCACACTCAGATGGGATTTGCAGTCATTCCCGGGAGCAAGAACGTTGACCATATCAGAGATAATCTCAATATACTTGATTTTACGCTTACGGAAGATGAGATGAACGAGATCGCAAAGCTTGACAATGGCGTACGTTACTACCATCGTACCGATGAAGCTCTCGCAGGCTTTGCAGCGTGGAGACCTGCGTTCGAACAGGCATAAGAGATAAAATGAAACTCGTTGAGTCTTGTTTGTGAGAGAGTTTGCCGGAAGGCTATAAAGCGCTGAAAGGCATTGATCATTGCAGCAGTGATGTGAACGAACATCATGATTTCAAACTTAACAGAAATTTATGTTCCCTTTTGCAAGGAGTTTACTTCGACGCGAAAGGGAACATTTTTAAGGAGACACTGATTAAATCACGTCCTTCGGACTGAGCACTCGCTTTAATCAGTGTCTCCTTAATAATTGACATAAAATCCACCTTTTGTCAGACTTTTCACAGCCCGACAAAAGGTGGAGAACTTATCTGCCTTTTATTTGATTATCGGTGTTCCTACGATGCTTCCCTCATCGGCAGCTCCAACGCTGAAGCGAAGAACCGCAAGTGCGTCGTTGGCAGTGACATTTTCGTCAAGATCAACGTCTGCGATGATGTGCTGATCGGGTAGGAGTTCCGCCATTCCTACGCTTGCGCGAAGAAGCGTCAATGCGTCGTTTGCGGTGATCTGACCGTCCTCGTCTATATCTCCGTACAAGCCTTTCGGCGTCGGATCATCGTCAGCTTTGACGATCTTTGTATCTGTGTACTCCTTGCCGTCAAATATGATCGTTGCAGTGTATTCGAGGTCGCCGTTTTCTTTTTCGGTAACTGTGATGTCAGCTTCATCGGCGCTCTCTCTGAACTCGTGTGTGTCGTCATTGCTGCATCTGAATACAGCCGCAGCCGATTCAACACTATCCCATATCCACTCGATAAGCTCATAATTATGACCTGTCTTATCAAGCGTTTCCGTCTTCGAATCGGTGTATGTCTTTCCGTCAA
>ONIC01000153.1 GCA_900317815.1 uncultured Eubacteriales bacterium
AAGCGATGTAGAGATCTGACCGAGTGCCTGGCGCTGCTGAGCTGCGGGATACATATCGACAAGACGGTCGATAGTTTTAGCCGCACCTTCTGTATGAAGTGTCGAGAACACAAGGTGTCCTGTCTCTGCTGCGGAAAGAGCGATTGAGACCGACTCAAAGTCACGGATCTCACCGATCTGGATAATATCGGGGTCTTCACGAAGAACGGCACGAAGCGCTGTATGGTATGAGCGGCTGTCAGGGCCGATCTCTCTCTGGTTGATTACACATCCGATAGGACGGTGCAGATACTCGACAGGGTCCTCGATAGTTACGATATTAAGGTTACGCTCGCGGTTGATCTGATGAATGAGCGCCGCAAGTGTCGTGGATTTACCCGAACCTGTAGGACCTGTTACAAGTACAAGGCCTTCTTTAAGTTCAAGGATCTTAGCGATAGATGCAGGAAGATTGAGCTGATCGAGCTCAGGCGTTGTTTCGTTGATAACTCTCATTACGAGCGATGCGCCGTTTCTCGTTCTGAAAGCATTGATTCTGAATCGGCTGACGCCTTCGATCGTTGCCGCACCATCGACATCGCAGGTCTCCATAAACGTGTCAAAACGCTCCTTGTTAAGTACCTGGCTGATCATATAGGTTACGTCCTCGTCTGTCAGCGGATCGCCCTCCCAGTATCTCATTGTACCGTGGAGTCGGTATGCGGGGCAGTTGCCTGCGGACATATGAATATCCGAGCAGCCTGCTTCAACTGCCTCTCTTACCATAGAAAGAAAATCCATCAATATTTCCCCCATTCAAGGCGGCATACCATCCGCAGACAGTATACCCAAGTTAATTCTTTTAGATTATACCACAATATTCATAAATTTACAATATAATTCTTTGTAGATTTAATCAATACCGTGAAAACCGATCGGATCATACGACCCAAACGGATTACATCATATCCTCGCTTGCTGCCTCAAGCATAGTTTCAAGCGAAATAATACCGGAGATAACGTTCATGCGAAGATTTTCTCTCATCGAGATCATACCCTCTTCGACTGCGATAGCGTGAATATCCTCGGTTGCCTTGTCTTGCTGGATCGCACGTCTGATAGCAGGCGATACCATAAGAACTTCGTGAACTGCAAGACGTCCCTTATGTCCGGACTTATTGCAGCGCTCACAGCCGCCGTCGGGCGCTCTGTAAAGCTTGATCTCGAGCGAATCATCGTCGATGCCGAGAAGGTGCAGCTCGTGAGGACCTGCGATATACGGCTCCTTGCAGTTTACACAAAGACGGCGAACGAGTCGCTGAGCGATAACTCCGATAATTGTCGAGGAAACCATGAACGGCTCAACGCCCATATCGACAAGTCGGATGATAGAAGATGCTGCGTTGTAAGTATGGAGTGTGGAAAGAACCAAGTGTCCCGTTACAGCGGCGGAAGCGGCGATCTCGGCTGTCTCCTTGTCTCGAATCTCACCGATCATGATAATATCGGGGTCCTGACGAAGAATTGAACGAAGCGCGCTCGCAAATGTAAGACCTGCTTTTGCGTTGATATCTACCTGGTTGATTCCCGGAATGATCATCTCGACAGGGTTCTCAACTGTGATGATGTTGATATCCTCTCTCATAACGCCCTTAAGACCCGTGTAAAGCGTTGTCGATTTACCGGAACCTGTAGCGCCCGTTACGAGAATAATACCTCTGTTCGAGGAAAGAAGCCTGTCATATTTTTCAAGGTTCTCCGGAAGGAAGCCGATAGCGTGCTTATCCATCTTAAGTCCGAGGGCTGTCGTAATTCTGGCGCAGACCTTCTCGCCGAATACAACGGGAAGGATCGAGATACGCATATCTACCTCGGTGTTGCCTACGCGGTAATTGATACGACCGTCCTGCGGGATACGTTTCTCGGCGATGTTCATACCTCCGATAAACTTGATACGCGATGTTACGGACGGAGCGAGCTGTGAGCTTGTTTCCATGTACTTCTGGAGCTTACCGTCGATACGGAAACGAATAAGGAGAACTTCCTCCATCGGCTCGATGTGAATATCGGAAGTCTTCAAACGAACAGCTTCCTCGATCATATTGTTTACGAAACGAATGATCGGCTGATCGTCTGCCGCTGCCTTGGCTGCATCGATTTCGTCTTCTTTTCCTGCCTGGCTAACCTGACTCGAAATAAACTCTCTTGCCTCGTCCATTGCCCTCTTGGAAGCATAGAGAGCCTGGTGAGCCTTCTGTATCTGAGAAGGTGCAGCTATAACTGTCTGAAGCTGCATTCTCGTTGTTGTCTGAATCTTATTGAGGCCCTTGTAATCAAGCGGATCGGCAACTGCGATCGTCAGTGTCTTATCCATAACCTCGAGCGGAATTACCATGCACTGCTCGGAAAGCTCCGCCGATATAAGGTTCGAGAGCTCGTCTTTAAGCTCGATCTCGTCAAGGTCTACATAAGGGATTGAAAACTGCTTGGAAAGCGCAAAACAGATTTTATCCTCTTCGCACATTTTTTCCTTGTTGAGGATCTCACCGAGTCTAAGACCGCTCTGCTTCTGCATGCTCAGCGCCTGGTCAAGCTGGTCGGGCGTAATAGCGCCCATGTTAATGAGTATCTGACCCATTTTCAAGCTGCTTGCTCTCATAGATAAATAATCTCCTTTGCAATTTGATTTAATAGATGTTAGGGAGCCACTGATTAAATCACGTCCTTCGGACTGAGCGACCGAAGAAAGTGCCTGTGGTGCACTCATCTTGCCGGCATCTTTTTGTCAAATTGCCCTCAAAAACCTTGAAATACGTCAGTATAGTCTCGGCTGCCGCCTCGGTCGG
>ONIC01000154.1 GCA_900317815.1 uncultured Eubacteriales bacterium
CGGCTTCCATCTGTGTTTTGTACTCTCTCATTTTTACGATCCTTTCATTAATGAATTATATCAGTCTGAAAATCGGCTGTTGAGGTCGAATGCGTGATTTAGCGGTCCCGAGCCGCCCCCGATGTCAAGTCCTGCCTCAAGCGCTCCCGAAATGTACTCTTTTGCTCGTCCGACCGCTTTTTCAAGCGGGTATCCCTTTGCAAGGTTTGCCGCAATAGCCGATGACAGTGTACAGCCCGTGCCGTGGGTGTTTGGATTGCGGATCCTTTTGCCTCGAAAGACAACGACCCTTCCGTCACAGAAAAGAATATCATCGGCGCTGTCTTTCCGGTGTCCGCCTTTTATCAGAACAGAACATCCAAGCTCACGCGACAGCTTTTCGGCTGCTTTTATCATATCGTACTCGTTGTTTATACTGATATCAGACAGCGCTTCTGCTTCGGGAATGTTGGGCGTTATAAGATCCGCCAAGGGGAGGAGTTTTTCCTTAAGCGCGAAGACGGCTTCTCTGCCGATCAGACTTGCCCCGCTTGTAGCGATCATTACGGGGTCTGCGACTATGTTTTTGGCATTGTAAAAAGAGAGCCTTTCTGCTGTCTTTTCGATTATTCTTTTCGAAGCAGCCATACCGATTTTTACGGCATCGGGAAAAATATCCTCAAAAACGGCATCCAACTCTTTTCCGAGAAAATCAGCGTCTGTTTCGAGTATCGCGGAAACTCCCTTCGTGTTCTGCGCCGTCATCGCTGTTATAACGCTCATAGCATAAACTCCGTTGAGCGTCATGGTTTTAATGTCCGCCTGGATCCCTGCTCCTCCCGACGGATCGCTTCCCGCTATTGATAATGCTGTTCTCATTTGCAGACACCCTTGCTCTTTACAGAATGAATAAGCTCCCGACAAAAAGCCTGTAGTTCCGAGGCGGCTTTTTTCGGATCATCGCTTTTCATTATTGCCGAAACAACGCAGATACCCGATATTCCCGTACCTTCAAGGATTCCGCAGTTCGTTTTGTTCAGTCCTCCTATAGCGTTTACGGGTATGTTGACTGCTTTGCAGATATCTTTCAGCGTATCTACAGAGGTAAGAACTGTTTTTACTTTGGTCGTTGTCGGGTATATTGCGCCGACACCGAGATAATCTGCGCCGCTTTCTTCTGCTTCCAATGCCTGTTCTACAGTTTTTGTCGTAGCTCCTATAATCATTTTGTCAGAGACGATCTTCCTTGCAGTTTTGACAGGCATATCGCTCTGTCCGAGATGAACTCCCTCCGCGTTTACCGCCATCGCAACATCGAGCCTGTCGTCTATGATGAGCGGAACTTTGTATCGGAGCGAAATTTCGTGAACGTGTTTTGCAAGTCGTATATATTCTCTCGTCGATCTGTTTTTTTCACGAAGCTGCATGATCGTAGCGCCGCCCGCAAGCGCCTGTTCCGTTATTCGAAATAATTCATCGTCATTAAGTCCGGTGCTGTCCGTGATAAAGTACAGAGTTGTATCAAGCTGTTTCAAAGAAATCCTCCTTTACTCTGATCCTCTCCATGATGTCTTTTTTTGCAATAAGAGATAATTCGTCAAAAAGCGCCGTGGAAAAGCTGCCCATACCACGACACCGAGCGGCTTTCTCACCGCATATCCCGAGCGTTACACAGGCAGCGGCAGCAGCGGAAAGAGCGTCTGCGCGCGTCAGGTAAACAGCAGTCAGCGCTCCCAGCATACAGCCTGTTCCCGTGATCTCACCGAGCCGAGGAGTGCCGTTGTCAATAAAAATGATCTTATCACCGTCCGTGACGATATCTCTTTGACCGCTTGCAAGTATAACGCAGCCGAGCTTTCTTGCCAATTTTGCCGAGGCGTTCAGCGTTTTTTCATAATAGGCTGAGGCGTGAGCGTCTATCCCGCTGCTTTTATAGCTTCGGTCATACAATGCGCATATCTCCGAATAATTTCCTTTTATGACCGACGGTGCGCACGTTTCAAGGAGTTTTTCTATATAATCTTTTCTCAGCACGGAGCATGAAATCCCGACAACGTCAAGGATAAACGGTATATTATTTTTATTTGCCGTCTGCGCAGATATTGTGATCGATCTCATTCTCGCGTCGGTGATGTTACCGATGTTGAGCATAAGTGCCGCTGCGGTTTCCGTTATTTCCTCAGCTTCGAGCGGGTGTTCCGCCATGATAGGTCTTGCCCCTGCGGAAAGGACCGTATCAGCGCATTGTTTTATGGAAATCGGATTGGTGATACAGTGTACAAGCGCCCGTTCCCCTGCGGCCGGGCGGCCGCACGCAATATCCGAACAAAGGTCTTTGATATCGGTCGGTTTGTCTCCGCACTTATAGTTTATCGCTGAGTGCGGCGTTCTCAATTCGGCCGAGCGGCCGCACGCAATATCCGAACAAAGGTCTTTGATATCGGTCGGTTTGTCTCCGCACTTATAATTGATCGCTGAGTGTGGCGTTCTCAATTCGGCCGAGCGGCCGCACGCAATATCCGAACAAAGATTTTTGATATCGGTCGGTTTGTCTCCGCACTTATAATTAATCGCTGAGTGCGGCGTTCTCAATTCGGCCGAGCGGCCGCACGCAATATCCGAACAAAGATTTTTGATATCGGTCATAACAGCGTCATGCCTTTCCTGCTTTTTCTTTACGGATCTTTATTTTGTTTGCGACATAGTATATAACTCCCGATATTATGAACACGCTCATCAAAACAGACCCGACTGTGCCGAAAACAGGGGAGTTTACCTTGAAAAGACTTGTCAACACACCGACAACAACAAATACTATAACGCCGAATGCCGCTATAGCTGCCGCATTTCCGAGGATATCATCTTGTTCGTCGTAAGCTTTTTCACCGAGCATAGTCTGAAACTTTTTCAAAAGACCGCTGCGGGCGAGTTTTTTCAGGAATACAAAAGCGATGCTGCCTCCGATAAGCGTGCCGCAGATAAACGACGGAACATAAAACAACCACGAGATATCCGTCTTTCCCCAGAATACTGTCATTACGGGATAGGACGCCAGAGCGCCGATCAATCCTGTTCCGATCACTTCTCCCAGCACTGCGAAAAGTAAGTTCCCCTTTGAAAGCCTGTAGAATACTCCCGATAAAAATGCTCCGAATACTGCGCCTGTAAGAGCCAGGGGAGGGATACCCATAACGTTCATTCTGATTATCCCGATTATGACGGCGCAGGCAAGCGAATACCATGGCCCGAGCAGGACAGAGCAGGTGATATTGATAAAGTGTGCCATCGGACACATCCCTTCAAATCTCAGTATCGGAGAGATGACAACGCCGAGCGCGATCAAAAACGCCATAACTGTGAGCCTTGAAATTTGTTTTTTCTTTTTCATTGATTATTCCTTCTTTATGTATTGATTACGAATACTCAACGTATCCGCACGGTAAAGGATCAATTTCCTACTCTCACGCCGAAACACGGCTTCCCATCGCATAACAGATAAGAACAAAAGGCGCTCCCCTTCTGTCCTGTTCAGTAAGTCTCACTCCTTTCATATCGGGGAAAATCATGGTCTGATATCACAATCATCGGTATATGCAGACAAAAAAAGAGGGACACTCCCGCACGGAATATCCCTTAAAAAACGCTTTAGTGTACACTTCCTACGTCGGCATTATCCGCATCAGGTAAAGGGTCGAAGCTAAATACTTCCTCTCAGCCTGTTCACAAGCTCCCCCG
>ONIC01000091.1 GCA_900317815.1 uncultured Eubacteriales bacterium
CGGTGTTATCCCGAACGGATTTCGTATGAAGGACGGTCATTACGAGAATATTTGTCCGTATTTCATTGAATTGTAAATGAGAATACATAATGAAGTAAATGGTTCGGGCGTTTATGTAAAAGGCAGCGTTGGCATCGAAGCTGTGTAAACTATCTGCTCAATGTCTCTATGAAGAATAAAGATATACGCTTCAGACTTAATGAGGTCAACCAAATGAGCGAATTTGAAACATACCAATTGTACGAAGAAACGGCAGAAAAACTTGGCACCGGAAAAGAAGCGGAAGAATATTGCAGTAAGTGGTGCAGAATTTCTATGTAAACTTATAACGGAGATAATATGCGAGAAATAATAATCAATAAAAACGACGCCGAACAGCGTCTCGACAAATTCATCTCGAAGCGCTTCAAAAGTATGCCGAAGAAGCTGATGTACAAGTATATCCGTACGAAGTATATCAAGGTAAACGGCAAAAAGTGCGAGATCTCGACAAGACTTCACGAGGGCGACGTCGTTACGCTATATATAAAGGACGAGTTCTTTGAAGCTCCCGAGTACGATGTTTACGACTTTATGAAAGCGCCCGACAAGCTCGATATAGTTTACGAGGATGAGAACATTATCCTGATGAACAAGCCTACGGGACTGCTCTGTCACCCCGATGAGACTTACCATTTCGACTCTCTGCTCGCCCGTTTTCAGCATTATATGTACAAAAAAGGGGAGTATGACCCGAAGGCGGAAAATTCCTTTGCTCCCGCTCTTGCAAACCGCATCGACCGAAACACGGGCGGCATAGTTATCGGCGCAAAAAACTCCGAGGCACTGAGAGTGCTCAATCAGAAGATCAAGGACAGAGAATTGAAAAAATACTATCTTTGCCTCGTTCACGGCGTTCCAAAGAAAAAAGAGGCACTGCTCGGCGGATATCTCGTCAAAAACGAGAAGCAGAACAGGGTCTACATTTCCGACAAAAAAACTCCCGACAGCAAGACCATCAAAACAAGGTACAAGCTGATTCGTACGATAGATCAAAAGGGCGGGAAGATGAGCCTGCTCGAGGTCGAACTTCTGACGGGAAGAACGCACCAGATCAGAGCGCACATGGCAAGCATAGGTCACCCTTTGGTCGGCGACGGAAAGTACGGAACAAACGCAATCAATAAGAATGTTCCTCTTAAATGGCAGGCGCTGTGCTCATATAAGCTCGAATTTGCGTTCACGACCGATGCGGGAGTGCTCGGATACCTCAACGGAAAGTCGTTCGAAGTAGACGATGTGTGGTTCTGGAAATACATCTCGGATCCATTGCGGGATCAGCGCCGCACCGTAAAATAAAGTTCAGGCAGCGAAACTGACCAAAAGTCATTTTAGGTATTGACTAATGGTCAGCTTTGTGCTATAATCGGGAGTGTTGAAGAACAATTGTGTAACAAGTACGGATCTTAATGTATCGGGCTTATTGATTTCCTGCTTTTATTCAAAAAAGTGCGGCAAATCCTACCCCGTTTAGCTAACTTAGCTATTGCAGAAATACCGTGTTTTTGTTATAATGATAGGCAGGGCAATTGTGCCGTAAAATGATTGGAAAGGCGGCTTTAATACGTGAAAAAACTGGACGAAACAGTCAAAAAGGAAACTCTGTATATCGCAGCCTGGACAGTCATTCTGAGCGCGGTCATGGAATCGGTGTTCCTTGTAACGGGTCTCTGGAAGCCCGATGTGCTCTTCGGCAATCTTTTAGCCGTATTTACGGCGGTGCTCAATTTCCTGCTGATGGGTGTGACTATACAGAAAGCTGTCGGCAGGGACGAAAAGGACGCTGCGAATATGATGCGTTTTTCACAGAGCGCACGTATGTTTATGCAGCTTGCACTGACGGCGCTCGGAGTGTTCCTTTTTAATCCCGCAGCGGCTGTCATACCGCTGTTCTTCCCGCGGATCGCAATTACCTTCCGTCCTCTTTTCGATAAGAAAAAATCGGGGACAGAGGAGTAAGCGGATCGCTTCAAGCCAAAAGGTGGTGAATGAAAAAAGTGAAAGAAACAAGATACAATTCGAAATTCAAGGCGATCGACACGCTTTTGATAATTCTGATGATCCTGCCGATCCTGTTCGGTATACTGCTGTATATCGTATTTACACCCGCATCGCAGGGTATCGAGATCGCAGGCGCGCGGATATACTTTACGATCAATATGCCGCTGCAGCCCTTGCCGATCACGGAGTCGCAGGTGAATTCATGGCTCGTCATCGTGTCGGTGTTTTTCCTTTGCCTGTACCTGACGCACGGAATGTCGGCAACGCATCCGACCAAGCGTCAGCATATTGTCGAGTGGGGAATTGAACAGACGAAAAAGCTCGTTTCCGATAATATGGGCGAATTTTTCGACAGCTTTGCGCCCTTCGTAGCGGCGATAATGCTGCTGTCGGCACTGTCGAGCCTGCTGACCCTTGTCGGACTTTATCCGCCGACGAGCGATCTCAATGTAGTCGGCGGCTGGGCGATACTCGTCTTCGTGCTTATCACGTACTACAAGTTCAAGTGCGGCTTCTTCCATTATCTGAAGAGCTTTACGGAACCTGTGGCATTCCTGACGCCGCTCAATGTTATCAGTGAATTTGCAACGCCCGTTTCGATGGCGTTCCGTCATTACGGAAACATCCTGTCGGGTTCGGTAATATCCGTTCTCGTGGCAGCGGCGCTGCAGGGACTGTCTTCGATGATCTTTGGCAGGCTGCCCGGAGTCCTCGGAAGCTTCCCGTTCCTGCAGATCGGTATACCCGCAGTGCTTTCTGTCTACTTCGACATATTCAGCGGATTGCTCCAGGCGTTCATCTTTGCGATGCTGACAATGCTATATATCTCGTCGGGCTTCCCCGAGGACGATTACAGAGAAAAGCTGAAACGCAAGGCGCAGGCAGCGAAGAGCTGATATCAATAAATTGTCAACAATCCGATCAATACGGTCGGAGGTAAATAAGAAATAAAAAACAAAAGGAGTAAATAATTATGGAACTCGCAATCGGTATTATTTTAGGCTGCTGCGCTCTCGGCGCAGGTATGGCAATGATCGCAGGTATAGGCCCCGGAATCGGTGAAGGCAACGCAGTCGCAAAGGCATGTGAAGCTATCGGCCGTCAGCCCGAGTCGAGAAGCGCCGTTACAACAACGATGCTCATGGGCTGCGCCGTTGCAGAAACGACCGGTCTTTACGCTCTCGTTATCGCAATTCTGCTGATTTTCCTTGCCCCCGGCAGACTTGTAAACATTCTTGTCGAGACTATGAATACGCTCGGCTGATAGTCTGGAGTTGTTGTTATGCAATCATCGGAAGTAATATCTGTCAATATCTGGCAGATAATAATATCAATATGCAACCTGTTGATACTCTTTCTGATACTCAAAAAGTTTCTCTATAAGCCCGTTCAGAATATGCTCGCTCAGCGTCAGGGACTCATAGACAAGGATCTTGAAAGCGCAAGAGAAGCTGACAAGGCAGCTCAGGCAAATAAGAAGCTCTATGAGGAAAAACTGAAAAATGCCGACGAGGAGGCTGCCGAGATCATCGACGACGCCAAGAAGAAGGCGCAGAGAAAGTCTGACAAGATACTCTCAAATGCTAAGGATAAAGCTGACGATATCGTAAATCAGGCGCATTCCGACGCGGCTCTCGAGGTCAAGAAAGCACAGGCGGAGATAAAGCACGAGATCACTGAGGTCTCGACGCTGCTCAGCGAAAAGATCCTCGAAAGAGAGATCAACAAGGACGATCACAGAAAGCTTATAGATTCGTTTATCGAGGATTTAGGTGACAGCTATGACGGAAACGAGTAGGGAATATGCAGAGGCACTGTTCGCGCTCGCAGTCGAGGAGGATATGCTCGAAAAGTTCTACAGCGATCTCGGGCTGATACTGTCACAGTTTCGTGAAAATCCCGGATACGCCGATTTTTTGGCAAGCCCCAGTATTCCGCTTCCCGAGCGTATAAATGCGATCGACGAGGCTTTCTCTGAGTCGGTGTGCGAATATGTGGATTCGTTTATAAAGATACTCTGTCAGAAGGGCAGCATCCGTCTGGTGTACAAGATCATTCTTGACTTCAACGAGCTTTACAGAACGTCGAAGGGCATCACTACGGCGAGGGTCATCTCGGCTGTGCCGCTCAAGTCTGCGGAGAAGGAAAAGCTCAAAGCTAAGCTTGAGAAAATGACGGGGAAAGAGGTCGTGATGGAATGCATTACGAGCCCGTCCGTGCTCGGCGGTCTTATCGTTTACGTTGACGGCAGGGTACTTGACGGCAGTCTCAGACGAAGACTGCATGATATTAAGGAAGTGATAGAGAAATGAGCCGTAAGCCTGAGGAAATCAGCAGCATCATAAAAAAGCAGATCAAGGACTACAACTCACGGATAGAAATGGCAGAAACAGGTACTGTCGTGCTTGTCGGCGACGGCATCGCGCGCGTATACGGTTTGCGCGAATGTATGGCGAGCGAGCTTCTCGAATTTGAGGACGGCTCCTACGGTATGGCGCAGAACCTCGAAAGCGAGACAGTCTCCGTTGCGATCCTGTCCGATACAAATAATATCAGAGAGGGCACGACCGTCAGGAGAACGGGACGGGTACTTTCTGTTCCTGTGGGCGAATCTCTGCTCGGCAGAGTAGTAAACGCTCTCGGCGAGCCGATCGACGGTAAAGGTCCGACCCACTGCTCAAAGACGAAGCCCATCGAGGCGGAAGCTCCCGGAATTATCGAGAGAAAGAGTGTTTCCAAGCCTATGCAGACGGGCATCAAGGCTATCGACAGTATGATCCCGATCGGAAGAGGTCAGCGTGAGCTTATTATAGGCGACCGTCAGACAGGTAAGACGGAGATCGCAGTCGATACGATCATCAATCAGAAAAATACAGGCGTGCTGTGCATCTATGTTGCGATAGGTCAGAAGGCAAGCTCCGTTGTACAGCTTGCAAATGAGCTTACTCATGCGGGCGCTATGGAATACACGATCATCGTGTCGGCGTCTGCCGCAGACAGTGCGCCGCTCCAGTATATCGCGCCGTACACAGGCTGCGCTATGGCGGAATATTTCAGAGAACAGGGCAAGGACGTACTGATCGTTTATGACGATCTTTCAAAGCACGCAGTAGCTTACCGTGCGCTCTCCCTGCTCATACGCAGACCGCCGGGACGTGAGGCTTATCCCGGAGATGTATTCTATCTCCATTCAAGACTGCTCGAGCGTGCAGCGTGTGTTGCAGAGGAGTTCGGCGGCGGCTCTATAACGGCACTGCCTATCATCGAGACACAGGCGGGCGACGTTTCGGCGTATATCCCGACAAACGTCATCTCGATCACAGACGGTCAGATCTTCCTCGAGACCGAGCTTTTCCACTCGGGAATAATGCCGGCTATCAACCCCGGCATTTCGGTATCGAGAGTCGGCGGCTCGGCTCAGCTCAAGGGCATGAAGAAGGTCTCGGGCGAGCTCAAGCTCCTTTACTCCCAGTACAGAGAGCTTCAGGCGTTCTCACAGTTCGGCTCCGATCTTGATGCCGATACGAAGGCAAGACTTGCGCTCGGAGAAAGGATAGTTGAAGTCCTCAAGCAGAACAAGAACGCCCCTGTTGAAGTAGGCTGTCAGGTAGCGATAGTTTACGCCGTGACGAACGGTTATCTCAACGATGTTGCGGTAGACAAGGTACACGATTACGAGGAGCGCCTTTACGACAAGCTCCGCACCGAGAACCGCGAGTTTTTGGATCGCATCGAGGCAGGTTTCTTTGACGACAGCGATATCGAGTCGCTGAAAAAGACTCTCAAAGAGATGAAGAGGTGATCTTGTGGGAGCAGATACAAAAGCACTTCGCACGAGGATAAAGAGCGTTGACTCGACTCTGCACCTTACCACGGCGATGGGCTTCGTGGCTTCCTCGAAGATCCGCCGCGCGACAGAGAAAATGAACAAGAGCCGCCAGTATTCAAAAGCGGTGACTAAGATCGTAGAGCAGCTCACATCATCTGCCGAGTGCAGGAAAAGCCCGTATATCAAGGGAAATGAGAGCATCGTTACAAAGCTGATCGTCATTGCGGGCGACAGAGGTCTTGCGGGCGGCTACAACGCAAACGTGTTCCGCCTTGTTAAGCAGTATCCCAACGCCGAGATCATTCCGATAGGAAAGAGGGCGTGCGACCGCTTCGGCAGCGGCTTTATCACGAGCGAGAACTTCACGATGGAGGACGGCGCTCAGCTTTCCAAGGAGCTTTGCAGAGAATATCTCGAGGGAGAGTTCGGAAGGCTCGGCATCATATATACAAAGTCGATCTCCGTTATGACGCAGGAAGCGTCCGTAAAGTGGCTCCTGCCGCTTGAAAAGAAGGACGGCGAAAAGCAGAGCGGCACGATATTCGAGCCTGACGAACTGACGATACTCAACACTGCCGTTCCGGAGTACTTGAACGGAAAGCTGATCGGCTGTATCAGAGAGAGCTTCTGCGCAGAAGTCCTTGCAAGACGTATGGCGATGGATTCCGCGGGAAAGAATGCCCAGATGATGATAGACGATCTGCAACTGCAGTACAACAGAGCACGTCAGGGCGCTATCACGCAGGAGATCACCGAGATCGTTGCAGGCGCGGGAGACGATTAAACATATTTTGGCTAAGGGGTGACTATACTTTGGCAAATACAGGAAAGATCGGTACAGTGTCGCAGGTCATGGGTCCTGTCGTTGACGTTCGCTTTGACGAGGGTCAGCTTCCCGCGATCTACAACGCACTGACGATGAATATAAAGGAAAGGACGCTCACCGTTGAGGTAGCGCAGCATATCGGAGACAGGACAGTCCGCTGTATCGCTATGGCTTCGACTGACGGTCTGAAAAGAGGCACAAAGGTTATAGACACGGGTAAGGCGATCAGCGTTCCCGTAGGCAAGGAGACTCTGGGAAGGATCTTCAACGTTCTTGGAGATACGGTAGATATGAAGGAGCCGCCGAAGGACTGCGAGCGCTGGAATATCCACAGAAGCGCGCCCGAGTATGACGAGCTTGCAACTTCTACCGAGATACTTGAAACAGGTATCAAGGTCATAGACCTGATCTGCCCGTATTCAAAGGGCGGTAAGATCGGTCTGTTCGGAGGCGCGGGAGTTGGTAAGACGGTACTTATCATGGAGCTTATCAACAACGTGGCAAAGCAGTATGGCGGTATCTCCGTATTTACGGGAGTAGGCGAGCGTACCCGAGAGGGAAACGATCTTTATAACGAAATGAAGGATTCGGGAGTCCTCGGCAACACAGCTCTCGTTTACGGTCAGATGAACGAGCCGCCGGGAGCAAGAATGAGAGTTGCTCTTTCGGGACTTACGATGGCTGAGTATTTCCGTGACGAGGAAGGACAGGACGTGCTTCTTTTCGTTGATAATATCTACAGATTTACACAGGCAGGCTCGGAGGTATCGGCGCTGCTCGGACGTATGCCGTCAGCCGTAGGATATCAGCCGACGCTTGCAAATGAGATGGGCGCGCTCCAGGAGCGTATCACATCTACAAAGAAGGGTTCGATCACCTCCGTTCAGGCGGTCTACGTTCCTGCGGACGATCTGACCGACCCTGCGCCCGCAACGACATTTGCTCACCTCGACGCAACGACGGTACTTTCGAGAAGCATAGCGTCTCAGGGAATTTACCCCGCAGTAGATCCGCTCGAATCAACGAGCCGTATCCTGAACCCCGACATTCTCGGACAGCGCCACTACAAGGTAGCAAAAGAGGTACAGCGTGTACTCCAGCGTTACAACGAGCTGATGGATATCATAGCTATCATGGGTATGGACGAGCTTTCCGACGAGGATAAGCTCCTCGTTCAGCGCGCAAGAAAGGTGCAGCGTTTCCTCTCTCAGCCGTTCCACGTTTCCGAGAAATTCACGGGACTTCCGGGCGTTTACGTTCCGCTTTCCGAGACGATCAGAGGCTTTGAGGAGATCCTTGAGGGCAAGCATGACGACCTGCCCGAGTCGGCGTTCCTCTTCGCAAGCACGATCGATGACGTAGTCGAAAAGGCTGCCAAGTCAGGAAAGGCGGAGAAATGAGTACTTTCAAGCTCGTGATCTCAACGCCCGACGGTAATAAATTCAATGACGAAGCCGCACGGCTTTCCGTTCGAGGAACAGAGGGCGACCTTGCGGTAATGGCGGGTCATATTCCGTTTATCACGGCTGTCAAGGCGTGCGACTGCTCGATAATTATGCCCGACGGAACGGAGAAAAAGGCTCACACCGACGGAGGTCTGCTCACGGTATCCTCTGATGAGACGACATTCCTTTCTTCGGCTTTCGGTTGGATCGAATAAGAATAAAAAACAGTCTCCCGATCTTTTTCGGGAGACTTGCTGTAATATGGGGGAGTTATGAGACAGTACGCTTTTTTGAAGGAGCCAATAAATTACGAAGACGGATCTGTTTTTAAAATAATGCTCTATGTCTCGCCCGAGGGTGTCTATGTGTTTCTGTACGACTCACCCGATGCGCAATTGAGCTTTGCGGACGAGTGGTACGAGGATATCTCCGATGCCCTCGAAAAATGGGGTAACAAACTTGACGAACAGGGCTGGTTTCCGCTTCCCGACCCGCTGCCCGACTGTCAGCATGATGCGTTTATACCCGTGAGAGTAAAGGGGCGTGCCGAGGGTGACCCGCAATGGGGAAGCTTCGAGGCACTTATAGACGGCAAGTGGACAGATATGAAATAGATACGGTAAAAAATTACCCGAGGACGCAGTGAAGCAGTCTTCGGGTATTTTGTATCATTGCAGTGGCTCCTTAATAATCCTTCAAGGAACGGATATATCTGAATGTTTCTTCCTCGCCCTTTTCGCTGAGCATTCGGAGCAGTTTTTCCAGAAGTGCGCTCGTTTCCTCATGGATCAGGCGTGTCTTTTTCGCTTTGAGAAAGTATTGCAGCGGAGCGTCATCGGTGTATTTTTCACCCATATAGATCTTGCTCGCAGCAACTCTGTCGCAGAACATCTCCTTGACATAGTTTAACGGCATTTTCACGCCCTCAAGTTTCCTTGTCGCAGGACTGTAGTCTGTCCAATATTCAAAATGGTGCTTGTTGCGTCCCTTGTGATGGATCCACGCCTTCGAGTAGCCGTATGCTTCTCTCTCGGCTTCGTTGGGGCTTCTTGTTCCCTGGTAGTATTTCGCGCCGGGAATGAACTCGGTGGGAGAGTATTTCGAAAGATCGTGAAAAAGTCCCTGAAAAAGAATTCCCGCCTTCGCGCAGTGCTTTATCACCTGATGACGGTGACGTGTTATCGTTTTGAAATGTCCCCAAGCGCCCATAAGTGATCTCCGTTTCATAGTGTTGAAAAGCCGTCGCCCGATGAAAGACGACGGCTTATTTATATTATAGTATAACTATGACCGTTATGCAAGTGTATAGTGGCGCTGATTTCAGACGCTCTGACTCACGGTCTGTACCTATTATAGCATATGAGCGATAATCTCGTCGTGAGACTGTGCGCAAAGATATGCGGGAGCAATGTCAAATACTGTCTTGCAGCCGCTCTGACCCTCGTTGTTGAGTCTGTAAGCAGCTCTTGCGAATGCGATGAGTACGCTTGCAGTGAACTCGGGGTTTGAATCGAGCTTAAGGCTGTATTCGATAACGTGATTGTGCTCGTTATCAGCGCCCGTCTTGCCGCTTCTGATAACAACGCCGCCGTGGGGCAGACCGCTGTGATCTCTCTTCATCTCCTCTGCTGTGATGAAGTTTACTGTCGTATCGTAATCGGCAAAATAGTTCGGCATCGTCTTGATCTCGTTCTCGATCTTTGCCTTGTCGGCTCCCTCAGCCGCAACAACATAGCAAACTCTCGTGTGCTTCTGGCGTGTAGTCAGCTCGGGGTTCTTTCCCGAACGAACGGCTTCAAGCGCTTCGGGCACGGGAACTGTGTACTGTCTTGCGTCAACAACGCCTTCGATTCTGCGGACTGCGTCGGAGTGACCCTGGCTTACGCCCTTGCCCCAGAACGTGTAGTCGCTGCCCTCTGTGAGGATGCAGTTGCTGTAAAGACGAGCGAGAGAGAACATTCCGGGATCCCAGCCAACGGAGATAACGCCGATCTTTCCGCTCTCCTTCGCTGCCTTGTCAACGTTTGAGAAGTGAGTCGGGATATTTGCGTGTGTATCGAAGCTGTCGATAACGTTGAAATCCTTTACAAGCGCGGGAGTCATCTCAGGCAGGTCTGTTGCGCTGCCGCCGCAGATAACGAGAACGTCGATCTTGTCCTTGTAATCTGTTACCTTGTCTGCGGAAACTACCTCAACGTCCGGAGTTGCGATCTTGACTGTGGACGGGTCTCTGCGAGAGAAAACAGCAACAAGCTCAGTGTCCTTGTTCTTTCTGACAGCCTGCTCAACGCCTCTGCCAAGGTTGCCGTAGCCGAAAATGCCGATCTTTATGCTCATGTTAAACACCTCATTTATAAATATGCAGTTAATTCAGCACCGTACAAAGACAGCCTGACGGCTCGGTGGCACTTTTATGCACTCTGTCGGAAGATCTGATGCGCCTCTTCGGCGCGATCTTTGCGAGGTACTGCCTGAAAAAACTACGAATCCATTATACTACAATTGACTTATCAAATCAATAGATATTCTCAAATTAATATGAAATTTGCAGGATTTTTTTAAAAACTTGCAAAATTTAATTAAAAACCGCCCCTTTATCCGTGCTATTGTACATAAAATGAAGACGCATTTTTCCTGCGCTGCGAAAACGACGGGCGGTCAAGCGACCGCAGGCAATTACCGCCCAAGTTTAAATGCGGCATATCTTTACTGCCGCATATGTTAATCTGTTCTTCTTATAGCCAACTGATCGGGCGGGCAAGCGCCCGCAGGCAATTACCGCCCAAGTTTAAATGCAGCATATCTTTATTGCAGCATAAGTTAATCTGTTCTTCTTATAGCCAACTGATCGGGCGGGCAAGCGCCCGCAGGCAATTACCGCTGCAGGTTATTTTGTATAACGGCTTTACTGCCGCATACGACATTTACTCTTCCCGCAGCCAACTGATCGGGCGGGCAACTACCGCCCAACACTAAATGCAGCATATCGTTATTGCCGCATATGCTAATCCGGTCTTCTTACAGCCAACTAACTTGAAGAACGAGAGCTTGTCATTTATGAACGAAAACACTCTTTACAACGCATAATAACCTATGATGCCCTTTATGTAAAATGTGTAAAATTGACTGTGTTTATTTTATCTGTTTAAATGTAAACAAATTGTGAATTGCGTTGAATAAAAGCAATGTTTATAGTATAATTCTCAATGAAGTCTGATTTTTGGACATTTTTATCAGTAACGGACAGGAGGCGGTCTTTGTGATCGAATTTAAGGCAGTCAGCAAGACTTATAACGGAAAGGTCAAGGCTCTTGATAATATGAATTTTACCGTCGGTGAGGGCGAGCTTGTCGGCTTCATCGGACCGAACGGCTCGGGAAAGACAACAACGATAAAGCTTCTCTCGGGTGTACTCACCCCCGATAAGGGTACTATCCTCGTCAACGGCTTTGACGTAAACAAGGAGCCGCTGAAAGCGAAAGCGTCGATCGGTTATATCGCCGACAACCCCGATGTTTTTCTGAGACTCAAGGGCATAGAGTTCCTCAACTTCATAGGCGACGTTTACAAAACTCCTGCCGATGAGCGAAAGAAGACGATCGACGAGCTTGCGGAGCGCTTCGAACTTCAGAATGCGCTCAATTCTCAGATACTCAGCTACTCTCACGGTATGCGTCAGAAACTTATGGTTATTGCCGCTCTTATGCACAAGCCGAAGGTCTGGATACTTGACGAGCCTATGACGGGTCTCGATCCGAAGTCGTCCTTTGAGCTGAAGGCGCTGATGCGCGAGCATACACAGGCGGGCAACAGCGTTTTCTTCTCAACTCACGTCCTTGAGGTCGCAGAAAAGCTCTGTGATAAAGTCGTTATTATCAAGAAAGGGCACAAGCTCTATGACGGCACGCTCGCAGAGCTTGAAAAGCGCAACAAGGACAAGAATCTCGAGGATATCTTCCTTGAACTTACGGGAAAGAAATAAGCGCCGCTTATTTATGAAAGGGTGATCGTATGAACATTTTTCTTCAGCTTATAAAGATCACGGGTTCCTCGGTCGAGCCGAGCGTTGACGAGAAAAAACGCAGCAAGGCATTCGGCGTCATAATGGGAATACTCGTGTTTTTCCTTATATTTATCCCCGTCTCGTTTTTTGTCGGTTTTATGGTCTACGCACTGACCAACGGACTTGTGACGCTCGGCGGCGAGGATTCCGTTTCGGCAGGCCTGTCGCTTATGCTCCATATCGTCGCGCTGTTCTCGGTCGTTTTCGGGTTCAGCGTCGTAATGAGCGTGTTTTACTTTTCAAGTGATCTGAATTATCTTCTGCCGCTTCCGATATCTCCCATGAAGATCGTAGGAGCGAAGCTTGCATCTACGATGCTTTCCGAAAACGTGATGGAATGTATCCTCGTTTTCAGTGCGCTTGTCGGATTTATGATCGGCTACGGATTTAACCCGCCCGTTGGCGGCGGCATCAATGCGGTCAGCTTCATAGCGGCGGTTTTCGGAGTTCTGACATTCCCTGTCGTGCCGATATGCTACTGCGCGGCTGTCTGCCTGATAGTTATGTATTTCTCTAAATTTCTCAAAAACAAGGACAGAGTCAGCAAGCTAACGGCGTTCTCGACTATTGCCATCCTGATAGTGCTCGTTCTTGCGCTCAATCTTTCCAACGGCTTTGAGACTGACGTTTTCGTTCAGCAGCTCATCAACAACGATGTTTCTCTCGTAAAGGTGCTCGACAAGATATTCTTCAACGTGCCGCTTTTGTCTAAGGCTATGGCGGGCAGCTTTGTCGCATTGCTGCTTTATATCGTTGTAAATGCCGCAAGTGTCGGTATCGTGCTGCTGCTCGCATCAAAGCTCTATCTCAAGGCTGTCATTTCTCTCAACGGCGGCGAGGGCGCAGGAGCAAAGGAGAAAAGCGAATCTGCCGGCATCAGAGTCAAAGAGTCGTCTCACCTTATCACATATTTCAAAAAAGAATTGAAGATACTCGTCAGAACGCCTGCGTACCTTTCAAACTGCGTGGGAATAAATCTGATCTGGCCTATATTTATTTATCTTTTTATAATGCTGCAAAGGCAGAGCAATTTCCTCGGTGACTACATTGAGAAGCTGCAAAACGGCGATCAGGAAACGGTGCTGTATGCAACACTGCTTGTTTTCGGTATTTCCGTAATACTGACATCGTTGAACTGCCTTGCTTCGAGCGCAGTTACCCGTGAGGGCAAGCACTTTGACGTAATGAAGTATCTGCCTGTCGATCTGATGACGCAGCTCAATGCGAAGGCTCTTGTCAGCATCGTTATCAGCGGCTCCGGACTGGTGGTGTATATAATCACAGCGTTCGCAATACTGGAGCTCAATGCGACGTTTACGATCTACTGTGTGATACTCAGCTTGCTTGCAGTCCTCTACTCAACGTATCTCGGCATATACATAGATACGATGAACCCGAAGCTCGTGTGGGAGGACGAGGTAAACGCTCTGCGCGGAAATTACCACGTTTTCTACAATATGGCGCTGGAGCTTATCGTCACGGCGTTGGTCTGCGCCGTGTCTATAGGTATATTCAAGCTCGGATTCCTGCCGGTTTACTTTATCCAGTCGCTGATACTTCTCCTTGCGGCGTTCCTTTCAATGCAGTTCTACAGAGTGGTAAAAAATAAGGGAGTCCGCAATCTGAAGGCGCTCGAGTTCTGATAAATACGGTGTTTTAAGGAGGTCATTATATGTCAAACACTGCACCAACTCCGCATATCGAAGCATCTGTCGGCGATTTCGCAAAAACGGTACTGATGCCCGGTGACCCGCTCAGGGCAAAGTTCATAGCGGAAAATTTTCTCGAAGACGCCCGCCTTGTCAACGGGGTGCGCGGAGCTCTTGGATATACCGGAAAGTATAACGGAAAGGAAGTTTCCGTTATGACCAGCGGTATGGGTATGCCGTCCATGGGAATTTATTCCTACGAGCTTTATAATTTCTACGGCGTCGAGAATATCATAAGGATTGGTTCGGCGGGCGCGCTCTCGGAGAAACTCGATCTTTTCGATATCGTAGCCGCTCAGGGAGCCTGCACAAATTCGGCCTACGGTTCGCAGTTCGGATTAAACGGCAGCTTCTCTCCGATCGCGGACTATTCGCTTCTGAAGTCGTTTGACGATACCTGTAAACGACTTGGCATCGGCATTCACATCGGCAATGTATTAAGCTCCGATTCGTTCTATTCCTCGGAGGAGAACTGCAATGAAAAGTGGCGAGATATGGGCGTGCTTGCGGTTGAGATGGAGACAGCGGCGCTATATATGAATGCTGCAAAGGCAAAAAAACGTGCGCTTGCGGTGTTCACGATCTCCGACTGCCCTTTTACAAAGAAGGAAACGACTTCACAGCAGCGGCAGACGGCTTTTTCACAGATGATGCAGGCTGCGCTTGAAACAGCGTGCGCGGTCTGACGATAATTTTTGTTTTGTTTTTTTGGAGGTTATTTTATGACAGACAAGGAGTTGATCGAGTCAGCGAAGGAAGCAAGCAAGTGCAGCTATTCGCCGTACTCGAAATTCAAGGTAGGTGCGGCGCTGCTTTGCGATGACGAAAGCCTTTTCACGGGCTGCAACGTCGAGAATGCGTCCTACAGCGCTACGTGCTGTGCGGAGAGAACAGCTCTCTTTTCGGCGGTCGCAGCCGGCAAGTGTCATTTTAAGAAGATTGCCGTAGCAGGATCGGGTGACGGAACTTTTGCGATCATCACTCAGCCCTGCGGTGTGTGTCTTCAGGCGCTCAGCGAGTTCTGCTCAGGTGATTTTCAGGTAGTTCTGACAGACCGCAGCGGGATACGCCGGATGAAGCTCTCGGAGTTTCTGCCTTACCCGTTTACAAAAGACGAACTGAGATGACATAAAGTGACCGTATGCTCGGGAAACCGCAGCTGCGGCACTTTTTGCGTGACGTGAATGGAATTTATTTTTCTAAAAAAGCATAATCGCGGTAGACAAAATGCTTCTTTTGTGGTATTATGTTGAAGGTGATATAGCAAATCATTAATTAAAGGAGGATTTTGTATGAATGAGAAAAAAAGAGTTTTATCATATCTCGTAATAGTATTTGTTCTGACCTATGCAATCGAGATATCCGTGTGTCTGCTCGTACCGCAGTTTTATTCTTTTGCGGCAGGGGCGGCGATGTTTATACCTGCGCTGTCAGCGCTGATCGTGTGCAGAGGTCTTTCCAAAGAGCGTGCGGGGATACTTTGGAAGCCCGAGATCAAAAAGAGTATAGGCTGGTTCCTGCTTGCATGGTTCTTTCCGGTGATCCTGACAGCTCTGTGCGGGGCGTTCTATTTTTTGATCTTTCCGAGTACTTTCTCCAAAGACATTCCCGGCTTTATATCGGCATTGGAGCAGCAGGGCGTACAGATAACGGACGGAACAATTCAGGGCGTTCCGATATCTATGATGTTCCTCATACAGGTCATATCCGCCGTGATTTTTGCCCCGTTTATAAACGCAGTGCTTGCGATCGGAGAGGAGATCGGCTGGCGAGGTTTTCTGACTCCGTCGCTTGAACGTCTTTTAGGACGAAGACCTGCGCTGATCGTCTCGGGTGTTATCTGGGGCATCTGGCATGCTCCGCTGATCGTGCTGATCGGCTATGAGTATGGAACGGGATATTTCGGCGAACCGTGGCTCGGGGTGATAGCTTTTGCCTATATCACAACGCTGCTCGGCATACTTCTCAGTTTTATCTATGACAAATCTCGAAGTATTCTCGCTCCCGCATTATTCCACGGCGCTTTCAATGCGTGTGCTTCGCTTCCCGTCTTTTTTATGAAAGGGGAAATAAACGATCTGCTGCTTGGTCCCGCTCCGATCGGACTTATCGCAAGTGTTCCGTTTCTTATTATCGCAGCCGCAGTTTTCGTTCTTCATAAGGGAAGCGTTCCTGCAGAGGAAGAAAGCGTGACAGCAGAAGAGACGACCGATTCTGTGTGATCGGAAAATTCCGCATTCCATATCTTTATCAAATCAAAAAGGAGAATTATTTATGAAAAAACTGCTTCCAAAGACAAAAATGTTCGCAGAAGCCGCTGCGCAGAGCAAGGGCAAAAATTTCATCATCGAGACGCTGATATTTATAGCTGTATTTCTTGTGACCAGTATCGTGTCCTCTCTCGGCTCACTCGTATACGGTATTGCGCAGATTATGTCAAACGAAAAAATGATAGACGCCGTTATGCAGTTTAACAAGGGCGAGATATCCCAGGAGGAGTACCAGCAGATCATAGCGCCTGTGCTCAGCGGATCTGAAGCGATACTGATCCAGCTTTTCAGCACGGGAATTACGACGCTTCTTGTGTTCCTTTTTGTAACAAAGATCGAGAAGCGCAAGCTTTCTACAATGGGTTTCCGCAAAAGCAACTGGGGTATCGAGTATCTCTGCGGCATGGGCATCGGAACGCTGATGTTCTCTCTTGGCATACTGATCTGCGTTGTAACAGGCTCGCTCAGATTTGAGGGTCTGGTCAAGGGCGCAAATTATGCTTTGATATTCGGTATATTTATCGGCTTCCTGATACAGGGTATGAGCGAGGAGGTTATTCTTCGCGGTTACTATATGGTATCTGTGTCGAGAAAGAATCATATAGCGGTAGCGGTCGGGCTTTCGTCTGTTGCATTCGGTCTGGCTCACCTTGCGAACCCGAACGTAAACGTACTGCCGATCGTTAATATAACCCTGTTCGGCTTGTTCGAGGCGATCTACATTATGAAGCGCGGCAACATCTGGGGTGCCTGCGGTATCCACTCGCTGTGGAACTTTGTTCAGGGCAGCGTATTCGGCGTACACGTCAGCGGCCTTGACAATATGGAGACTATCTTCAGCACACAGTCTGTAGCGTCAAGGGCGCTTATCAACGGCGGAGATTTCGGTCTTGAAGGCGGTCTCGCCGTAACGATAGTTTTGATCCTTGCAACTGTCATCACACTTATGACTAAGACGAAGGAGTCGGAGATTTACGTTGAAGAAAGCGAATCCTTGGCAGAGCAGGCTGTAACAGCCGAATAATGAAATCAAGCAGTCGGATTTTTCGGCTGCTTTTTTTATACAGCATACGCGTTTGTCATACAACAATGTTTTTTGGCATACTATTCTGTAAAACTCATTCCCCGTACAGCGGCTTTTTCGGGGAGATACGGAGGTTCGTTATGGTAAAAAGATTGTTGTGTGCTGTGTTGTCGGCGGTGATGCTCGGCGCATTTTCTCTGAAAGCGGCCGCAGAAGATGAAACGCAGGATACGGTCGGGCTTTCCGCCCCTTCCGCACTGCTCATGGACGAGGAAACGGGAAAGGTCCTGTTTCAGAAAAATGCGCATGAGAAGCGTCCGTGCGCTTCTATAACAAAGGTCATGACGCTTTGTCTCGTTTTTGAGGCAATCGAGGAGGGTAAGCTCGGCTACGATACCGTTGTAACAGCGTCTCCGATCGCTGCGGCTCAGGACGGTTCCGATATCTGGCTCGTTGAAGGCGAACAGATGACGGTAGACGATCTTCTGAAGGCGGTCGTTGTCGTGTCCGCAAACGATGCCGCAGTCGCCCTCGCTGAAGCCGTTTCTGGGACGCAGGGGGCGTTTGTATCGGAGATGAATAAAAAGGCGAAGCTGCTCGGTATGAACGACACCGTTTTTAAAAACTGCAACGGTCTTGACGAAGAGGGACATCTGACGAGCGCCTACGATGTTGCTCTGATGTCCCGTGAGCTGATGAAGCACGAGCGTGTTTTTGATTATGCGTCGATCTGGCTCGACTATATACGAGACGGTGCGACCCAGCTTGTAAATACTAATCGCCTTGTCAAAAGCTACGATGGGATCACGGGTCTGAAAACAGGCACGACTTCCCTTGCGGGCGCATGTATCTCTGCTACGGCAAAGCGCGGAAGTATGAGTCTGATAGCGGTGATACTCGGCGACAAAACTACAGACGAGCGCTTTAGTGATGCGGAAACGCTTCTTGACTACGGCTTCGGCAGCTTTTCTTCTTACAGCCCTGTTCTGCCCGAGGAGCTGCCCGACTGCATCACAGTCACAAACGGTATGAGACCGAGTATCGGCCTGGAATGTGTTCCCGACACAGCTTTTCTCATTAAGAACGGAGATGAGGAGAATATAAAGGCGGAGCTTTCGATCACAGACGAGCTGGAAGCTCCCGTGGAGCTCGGGCAGAGGGTCGGCAGCGTTACCTACAAAGTCGGCAGCGATGTTCTCGGAGAATTTCCTGTCACGGCGGCAGAGAGTGTCGATAAGATAAATTTTGCGGATGTTTTCACGCTTTTGCTTATGTCTTTTGTCTGCTGAACGTGTGATGTATAGTAAATTGCGGTATCGGACAGAATAAATTGTTAAATTTTCATCAAAAAAGGGAAAATTCACTTGAAAAAGTTCCTCAAATATTGTACAATATAATAAAAGTACGTACTCTGTATCCGAGTGGTGCTTTTTCATCGGGCAGAGTCCCGTTTTAAGGAGGAACAATAATTATGTCCACATCGCTAAACAAAAAATATCTTACAGGTTTTATGAATGATTCGGAGCTTGATAATCTTGCCACTCAGGTCAAGGCAGCTCATGACGCTCTCCACAACGGCACAGGCGCAGGCAATGATTTCATTGGCTGGCTCACGCTTCCAACCGATTATGACAAGGAAGAGTTTGCCCGCATCAAGGCAGCAGCGGAGAAGGTAAAGAAGAATTCCGATGTTTTCGTAGTTATCGGCATCGGCGGCAGTTATCTCGGCGCAAGAGCCGCAATAGAATTCCTGAAGTCGCCTAACTATAACGCGCTCAAGAAGGATACTCCCGACATCTACTATACAGGTAATTCCATCAGCTCGACTGCTCTTTCCGAGCTTCTCGAGATCTGCGAAGGCCGGGATGTTTCTATCAATATGATCTCCAAGTCAGGCACAACGACCGAGCCTGCTATTGCTTTCAGAGTATTCAGAGAGATGCTCGAGAAGAAGTACGGCAAGGACGGCGCAAAAGAGAGGATCTTCTGTACGACAGATAAATCGCGCGGCACACTCAAGCAGCTTGCTGACCGCGAGGGTTACGAGACTTTCGTAGTTCCCGATGATGTCGGCGGCCGCTACTCAGTTCTTACGGCAGTAGGACTTCTCCCAATCGCAGTTGCAGGCGCAGATCTTGATGCTCTCATGGCAGGCGCTGCAAAGGCTCAGGCTGATTTCAACAACGACGATCTGAAGACGAATGAGTGCTATCAGTACGCCGCTATCAGAAACGCTCTTTATGCAAAGGGCTATACAACAGAGATTCTCGTATCCTACGAGCCTTCCTTCACTATGATGAGCGAGTGGTATAAGCAGCTCTTTGGCGAGAGTGAGGGCAAGGACAACAAGGGTATCTTCCCCGCAAGCGTTACTTTCTCCACAGACCTCCACTCAATGGGTCAGTATATCCAGGAAGGCAGAAGAAACCTCTTCGAGACAGTTGTGTCGTTTGAGAAGCCGAAGCGTGAGATCATGATCGGAACAGATCCCGAGAACGTTGACGGACTCAACTTCCTGTCGGGCAAGGGTATGAGCTTTGTCAACAGCAAGGCGTTCCAGGGCACGATCCTTGCTCATAACGACGGCGGCGTTCCGAACGTTGTTCTCTCCGTTCCCGAGATGAACGAGGCAGAGCTCGGTTATCTGATCTACTTCTTCGAGAAGGCATGCGCTGTCAGCGGATATCTCCTCGGAGTAAATCCCTTCAACCAGCCGGGCGTTGAGAGCTATAAGAAGAATATGTTCGCTCTCCTCGGCAAGCCCGGATATGAGGACGCAAAGGCAGCTCTTGAGGCAAGACTCGGCTGATATACAAATTAACAAAAGAACTATAAAATATACAAACGAAAGGAATGGTAATAATGGTAACATTATTGATCGGCAAGAAAGGCTCGGGCAAGACAAAGAGACTTATCGAGGAGGCTAACGCAGCAGTCGCAGCTTCGAACGGCAGCGTTGTTGTAGTTGAGAAGGGCGCAAAGCTCACATACGACCTCACATATAAGGCTCGTCTCGTTGATTCCGACGCATTCAAGATCAAGGGCTACGATATGCTCTACGGCTTCATCAGCGGTATGTGCGCAGGCAATTACGATATCACCGATATCTTCATTGATTCGACATTCAAGATCGCAGGCGACGATAAGGCAGAGCTTTCCACATTCGTAGACAAGCTCAACGTTCTTGCAGACTATGCAAATACAACGATCACGCTTCTGATCTCCTCTGCGAAGGATGATCTCCCGTCCGATATCAATGCTACTCTCGAGGAGCTTTGATCTTGTGATATTTTGACAGACTCTTTAGTCCGGAGGACCGCACAGGCTTTCCGGACTATATTTTTGGAGGATAATATGCTTGAAACAGGAATAACGGGAACGATCACGAAAAAAGTAACGCAAGGGCTTTCGGCTCGCGAGCTCGGCAGCGGCGAGCTGGAGGTGTTCGCAACGCCGGCTATGATCGCGCTCATTGAGGAGACGGCGTGGAGAAGTGTCGCTGACAGGCTCGATGAAGGCTGCGGCACGGTAGGTACGAGCGTCAATATCACTCACACCGCCGCAACTCCGATCGGTATGGACGTTACCTGCAAAACAACGCTCGTAGAGATAGACAGACGCAGACTTGTGTTTGAAGTCGGGGTCTTTGATGAATCGGGCGAGATCGGAAAGGGTACTCACGAGCGCTTTATAGTCAATAACGAGAAATTTCAGGCGAAGGCAGATGCCAAAGCCGGTAAATGAGGACCGGGCTTGTTACAATAAAATGATATTTCAAGAATCTCCGCGGAGGCAGCGACCTGCCGCGGGGATCTTTTTTTGTACTGTAATAATCGACCTGAGCTTTGAATATAATGTACAGAGATAAAGGCGAGGGGGGAGAAGATGAGAAGGGCGGTATGTTTTATCTTTGCGGCTGCAGTCATGTTGTTGTCGGGGTTTCCCGCTTTTGCGCTTGATGAAACACCCGACACGGCGCAGATCACCGAGCGGCTCTATCACGAGTCGGGAGCGGACAGGCTCGAATCGTCTCTCCCCGAGGACGCGCGCAGATTTCTCGAAAGCTCGGGCTTTACAGGTTTTACTCCGAACGGCGTCAGCAACGTAGATGTGCAGCGTGTTTTGTCATCTCTCGGAAAAATTATCAGGCAAAATACGATCGAGCCATTTCGTGTCCTCGTCGGGATATTCGGGATAGTTCTTCTGTCGGCAGCTCTGCGGACTGTCGGGACAGGCGGCAGTTCAGACGGAGTTTTGTCGCTCGTGACCTCGCTGTGTACAATCTCGGTGATCGCACCTCCCGTTCTCGGTCTGACGAGTGACCTTGCCGATACGATCACGGTATCGGGAAATTTTATGCTGTTGTATGTGCCCGTGATCTCGGGACTTATCGTAGCGTCGGGAGCAGCGGCGAGCGGTTATATGTACTGCGGAGTAATGGTTTTTGTGTCGAATGCAGTTATGCAGATCGCCTCGATGGCAGTCGTTCCGCTGCTGAAATGCTTGATGTCACTTTCCCTTGTCTCATCTGCGTGTATCAGCGTTAAGTTGGGCGGTTTGACCGAGCTGTTTCGCAAGGCATCGAGGTTTGTCCTGACATTTTGTATGTCGCTGTTTGCAGCGTTTCTGACGATGCGTTCGATCGTTGCCGCCGCTGCGGACAGCCTGACGAACCGTGCGGTGAAATTTGCGGTCAGTTCGTTTGTCCCTCTCGTCGGAGGCGCACTCTCGGAAGCTTATCAGACGGTGATAAGCTGTGTTTCGATACTGAAGGCGGGAGTCGGAGCGGCGGCGATAGCGGCAGTCTTTGCGATGTTCATTCCCGCTGCGGTCCGCTGTCTGATCTGGCAGAGCGTGACCTCGCTCGGTGCGGCTATGTGCGGTATATTCGGGCTTGATAAAGCGGAGTCACTGCTTGTTTCGCTGTCAAATGTCGTGTCGGTAATGTTCGCTGTGCTTATGTGTACAATGGTCATATATATGATAAGCACGGCGGTAATAATCATTGCGGGTGGTTAAATGGACGAGATAAAAGCGTGGGTGCTCTCGCTGTGTGCGTGTGCGGCTGTCATATCTATAGCAGAGCAGCTGCTGCCCGAAGGGTCGGTAAAGAAGACTGCTTATCTGATGCTGAGTTTGATAACTGCGCTGAGCCTGTGCAGACCGATAAAAAATCTACGGGAGCTTGATTTTGATTTTTCAGTGAATGACAGCGATACCGCACCTTATACAGACTGGCTCGGAAGAGAGACGAGCCGAGAGTTTGCCAAACGTGCAGCGGGCCTGATAGAGGACGTGCTCTGCGATATCGGAGTAAGTGCCGAAAAGATATCGGTCGAGACGGATATAGACAGCGGCGGCAGCGTATATATTAGCAAAGCTCGTATCACAGCGCAAAAGCGGTATGCCGATATGATAGAAGAGATAGAGTCGGCTGTGTACTCGAGACTCGGGATAGAAGCGGACGTTACAATAGATAGGGGGTAAATATGCGGGAGCTGTCATTCGGTATATTAAAAAAGATTTCGGCAGATACGAAGCGGAGGATAATTTTAGTTACGGGTGCGCTCGGCCTTGCTCTGATTTTTCTGTCGGGATTTCTTCCCCTCGATAACAAGAGCGAGGAAAGCACAGGCGCAGACCCTCCACAGGAGACCTTTACTTCCGATGATTACAGAAAGGAGCTCGAAGGCGAGCTTGAAGGGATAATTTCGAAGATCGACGGCGCAGGCAGCGTTGAAATACTTATCACAATGGAGAGTACCGCAGAGGATATTTATGCGGCGGACAGAAGCGAAAGCACTTCGGCAGATGCAGTTCACAGCGAACAAAACGAGTATGTTATCATCAAGGGCAGAGACGGCAGCGAGCAGACAGTTCTGAAAAAGCAACGTATGCCCGAGATAAGGGGTGTTCTTGTGGTGTGTGAGGGCGGAGACAGCAGCGTTATCCGCGAGAAGATCACGGCAGCGGTCGCAGGCGCTCTCGGCATCGCAAGAGGGAAAGTCGTAGTGGTGCAGTAGTGCCGACGTATTTTACTACACATTTGCAGACGGAGGTCAATATGAAATTCGGAAAGAAAGAGCTTATAATATCTGTACTTGTGGCGGCGCTCGGAGCCGCCGTTTATCTCAATTGGCAGCTTACCCCGAAGAGCAGCGGAATCTATCCGAGCGACGAGGATCTCGGAACAGCGCACTATGTCAACGCAGCTATTGCAACTAAAGATACTGCGCCGAAGGAGCCTGCTGTTGTGTCCGAGCCGAGCGAGGAGGAGGAATATTTCTCAAGGGTGCGTCTTGAGCGCCAGAAAACACAGGACGAACTTATCTCTCTGGCTCGCAGCGTTGCGCAGTCTGAGACAACGAGCGGCGAGGCGAAAGCTCAGGCGGTCGCGCAGCTCAACTCTCTGATGAACATCGTCAATCAGCAGTCGAACATCGAGGGACTTGTGATCTCGAAAGGCTTTGACGACTGTGTGGCGTATATTCAGAACGGCGAATGCAGCGTTGTCGTTTCGGGGAAGGAGCTTAAAAGCGATTCTCTTACCGCGATCAAGGATATCGTAACGAGCCAGACGGGTATTTCGTTCGACAAGATCAGAGTTACCCATTTGTAAATTTATTTTGAGCTGTTGATTTTGCCGCTTTGAACCTGTATAATTGTAAATGAATGACGGGCAAAGATCTGCATTTGCGCAGTTACCCGATTTTCTCAATATACAGATTTAAGAGAGGTTTATATGAACTTATCTGCGGTTTATCACGTTTCAAGCGACAATTATTGTTTTCCGCTCGACGAGGATCATCTCTGCATCAGGCTTCGCACAGGTCTTGATATCGACCGTGCAACGCTCGTCTGGGGCGATCCCTTCGATGCGGGACTTTTCGGAAGCGAATCGGGCTGGAAGGGCGCTCATGTTAATATGACAAACAGTATGCGCCTTAGCGATCACAAGATCTTCGAGGCAGTAGTCGAGCCTCGTTTCAAGCGCTGCCGCTATTACTTTATTCTTCACGCAAAGGATGAGCAGTATTATTACGTTGAGAGCGGCTTCGAGAGCAAAAAACGTTTCGAGTCCTACAATGGAAGACGTCAGGATTTTTTCTTTCCGTGGATGAACAGCGCCGACATAATAAAGCCTGCGCCGTGGGTCAACGAGACGATCTGGTATCAGATATTTCCCGACCGATTTTGTTCGAGCGGAAGAAATTCCGGCGGAAAGTTTCATAAGTGGGCGTCTCCCGACAAAAAGGTCTCGAATATGCACCTTTACGGCGGAGATCTCAAGGGCGTTGAGAGCAGGCTCGATTACCTCAGCAATTTGGGCGTTACGGGCATTTATTTTACGCCTATCAATGAAAGTCCCTCGAACCACAAGTACAACACGACCGATTACAACAAGATCGATCCACAGTTCGGTGACGAGAACGATATCAGAGAGCTTATAGATCAGGCGCACAAGCGCGGCATCAGAGTTATGCTCGACGGCGTTTTCAACCACAGCGGAACAGGATTTTTCGCGTGGCAGGACGTTCTCAGAAACGGGCGTGATTCGAAGTATTTTGACTGGTTTATGATAAACAAATTTCCGCTGTCCGGGATCGGCGGCAAGTCTCGCAGGGGAGAATACTATTCGTTTGCGTTCGTTGACGATATGCCGAAGCTCAACACGAATAACGATGAGGTCATCGACTACATAATAGATGTGTGCCGCCGCTGGGTAACTCATTACGGCATTGATGCACTGCGGCTCGATGTGGCAAACGAGCTTTCTCATAAGTTCAATAAGCGGCTTCGGCAGGAGATGCTGAAATTGCGGCCGGATTTCTATATCTGCGGCGAGATCTGGCACAACTCCATGCCGTGGCTGCGCGGTGACGAGTACGACTCAGTAATGAATTATTCACTTCAGGAGACGATCGAGAGCTTCTGGCGAAACGAGAGCTTCACAGCTACCGATTTTGAGTTTGGTGTGAATGAATGCAGGTGCCGATACACAGAGCAGACCTGCAGCGTAATGTTCAATCTGCTCGATTCACACGACACCATGCGCCTTATCACACGCTGCGGCGGCGATGTTGACGCATTCTATCAGGAGCTTTGCACGTTGTTCACGCTCGACGGCTCCGTCTGTTTTTACTACGGTACGGAGGTTCGCCTTGAAGGGGGACACGACCCCGACTGCCGCCGCTGTATGCCGTGGGACAAGATAGAACGAGGAGAGTATGACGATCGGATCGAAGAAATGAAGCGGCTTATTTCCATGCGCCGCGCGATTCCTCAGCTTCGTCGGGGAACTCTCCGCTTTATCGACAGCGGAAGCGACCGTGTCATAATATACGAAAAATCGGGAAGCGGCAAGACATACAGAGTGATACTCAACTGCTCACAGCGGGATTTCGACACGGGCGAATATCTGCGATCGGTCTATTCGCGCAAGCTTTCAGGCAGAACTCTTTCACACGGCGGCGCAGCAGTCCTTGAAATGGGGGAGAGCGTATGATCGAAGGCGTTATCTTTGACGCAGACGGTACGCTGATCGACTCTATGCCGTTCTGGACAAGCACCGTATATGACATAATAAGAATAGCAGGTATCGAGCCGTCCGATGACCTGATCGATCTCTTAAACCCGATGTCTATGGCGGAGGGCGCAAGGTATCTCCACGACAATATTGGCATTGAAATGTCAGTCGATGAGATTATCGAGCAGGAAAATGCACGTGTGCTGGAATTCTATCAGAACGAGGTCGAGATGCTGCCGAATATGCGAGAACTTCTCGACTGTCTGTCGGCGCATGGAATCCCCATGGTGATCGCAAGCGCGACCGAAAGCGCCCTCATAAAGGCGGCTCTCGCCCACACGGGGATCACGGACAAATTCAAAGCCGTGCTTTCCTGCAGTGATGTCGGACACGGCAAGGACAAGCCTGATGTATTCCTGAAAGCGTGCGGTATACTCGGTTTATCCCCAGGGAAAACTGCCGTAGTCGAAGACTCACCGACCGCCCGCGAAACAGCTCGCCGTGCAGGATTTGTCGTTGTCGATGCACAGCGGTACATAGAAGCGGCGAACAACAGCCCCGACAAACTCAACACATTCTTTGATATGACATAAAATAAACCGCCGCAAAGCATATTCAGCCTGCGGCGGTGTGCTTTTATTATCAGTCCAGTCTGTTCATAACAAGACCCGTGATGAGCTTCGGGTAGAAGTATGTCGATTTCTGCGGCATTTTTTCGCCTGCGGACGATACTGCGGCGATCTCGCTGATGCGTGTCGGGTTCAGGATAAATGCGCAGTTAGCTTTTCCGCTGTCAACAGCGTTGAGCGCATCAACCGACTGCTTGACGTAGGTCAGGTTGATCTGCTTTGCCATGTTCTCGGCGTCTATTCCCATCAGCTTTTCAAGCACGAGCGTGTGAAGTACCGACACATCGAGTTGGCGTGATGCTTCGCTGAGTGTAGGCAGAAGCTTTTCCATTACGGAGATATCCTTCAGTACGAGCAGTGTCCATTTGCTGTCTCCCGTGTACATCGCAAATGCCTTTTTTCCCTCATCATAGAGAGATCTGAGAGTAGGCTCGATCAGTGATGTGTCGCTGTACTCCGTTGTGTCGAAATAGGACGCGCATTCAGCCTTGACCTTCTCGGCGTCAAAGCTTTCAAGGTCGCGGACAATTCTGTGGGTCGGGAAAACGACAAGCCCCTTGTGTTCCATATTTACGAGCATCATCATCTGGTAGTCGCAGGCATCGCCCTCCTTCGCAAGTCCCTTGCTTCTCAGATAATTCCTGTAATTGAGCGCAGTTTCGTAGCGGTGGTGACCGTCGGCGATGTAGAGCTTCCTGTCTGCAAAATCCCCGCAGATCGAACTGACATCTTTCTCGTCCGTTACGATCCACATTCTGTGAGTAACTCCGTCGGAGTCTGTAAGCTCAATGTCGGGCTTGCAGTCTGAGAGACGGTCGAGCTTGTCGGTCGTTGTGTTTTCCTCGTCGGAGTAAAGCGCGTAGATCTGGCTGAAATTGCAGTTTGTCGCCTTCATCAGGTTCAGACGATCTTCCTTTGCCTTCGAGAGTGTGAACTCGTGGGGGAGTATTACGCCCTTTTCAAACTCCTCAATCTTTACACGGACTATACAGCCCTTGACGCTCTTTCGCTGACCGTAAGCCGTGAACTCCTCCTCATAGATATAGACCGCGTCCTTATCCTCGCGGACGAGAATGCCCTTTTCCGTCCACTCGTTCAAGATCTTTGCGGCGTCGTTGTATGGGTCGCTGCCCTTCGGAAGCTCCAGGCGTATCACGTTATATTCGTTGTTTTTTATATACGCCTGTCTCTGTCCCTCGCTGATAATATCGTAAGGCGGGCAGACAACGCCGTCGATACCGCCCGTCTTCTGCACATCAAAGCGCAGCCCCTTGAATCCTTTTACCAATGCCATTTTAAAACCACCCGTTTCATATTTGGGAATAAATCCCGTCAAATTCTATTATATCATAGCGTTTGGTAAATAACAACGGTATTTTTGCCGCAGGCGCGTAAATTTTATAAAATTAAAACGAAACCGATTTGCAATCCGGAATTATCGGAGTCGCTTCTCTTCCGTTTTGTATTGTCATACAGAAATGCGTAAGTCCGAGACGCTGAGAGAGCCTATGCATAATGTAAGTGTTCATCGATCTGTAATAAAATCGCGAAGCGTTTTCCGAAACTCCACACTTCACATTAAATTTTAATTCTGTCTTTTCCTTGACAATCCTCGTCACATCTGCTAAAATAAAGTAAATGCTGTGTTGATTACGTGTAAGTAGGCGATCGGCAGCCGTGTCAGAGAGTCTGTTCATTTGGTGTGAGAACGGGTGGCGGCGCTTTCGGTGAATTTCAGCGTATGAGCAGCCTGCGAAAGCTTTTGTAAGATCAAGCAGGTGTGTGCGTGTCCACGCAGATGATACGTCAACAAGTGCGGGGCTTTTGCCTCGAATTTGGGTGGTACCACGGGTATTTATGCTCGTCCCAAGTGCGGGACGGGCTTTTTTGTTTTCCTGTGGGATGCAGTCAGATGTATATTATATTGAAAGGAATGAACGGAATTGTTCGAAAAGGTCAACGAATTACAGAAAAAATTCAGCGAGAGCCTCCAAGCGGCAGACAGCTCCCAGGAGCTTGAGAAGATCAGGGTCGAGTTCCTCGGAAAAAAGGGAAGCGTAACCGATCTTCTCAAGGGTATGAAGTCGCTCGGCGTTGAGGAGAAAAAACAGTACGGTCAGCAGGTCAATAAGCTCAAAAGCGAGATCTCGGACGCTATCTCGAAGAAGGTCGAGGAGCTTCACAAGGCGGCTGTGGAGCGTGAGATAAACTCTGTTCCCGAGTTTGACGTCTCCGCTCCCGCAAGACTCAGACGGGGCAGCTATCATCCGATCACGCTTGTTCAGCGCGACTGCGAGAGAGTATTCCGCTCGATGGGTTTTACCGTTGAGGATTACAGTGAGATAGTTTCCGACTACGAGTGCTTCGAGTCGCTCAATATCCCAAAGGATCATCCCGCGCGCGATATGCAGGACACATATTACCTCACGAACGGTCAGCTCCTGAAATCTCAGACGTCTGCGGCTCAGAATGCTATCTACAAAAAATACAGAAAAGCTCTTATCGAGCAGGGCAAGCCGATCAAGGCTGTCTTCCCCGGAAGATGCTTCAGAAATGAGGCAACAGACGCCTGCCACGAGAACACCTTCTTCCAGATGGAGGGCGTTATGGTAGATAAGAATATCGGCATACCGAACCTCATTTTCTTTATGAAGACGATGCTCTCCGAGGTCTTCAGAAAAGACATCAAAGTAAGGCTGAGAACAGGCTTCTTCCCGTTTGTCGAGCCGGGCTTCGAGCTTGATATAAGCTGCCTTATCTGCGGCGGAGAGGGTTGCCCGTCCTGTAAGCACAGCGGCTGGCTTGAGCTTTGCCCGTGCGGTATGATACATCCCGAGGTGCTCAGAGAGGGAGGTATCGATCCCGAGGAGTACACAGGCTTCGCTTTCGGCGTCGGTCTGACAAGACTCGGTATGATGAAGTACAATATTGCTGATATCCGTGATCTGAACAGCGGCGATCTGAAGTGTCTGTCGCAGTTTACTCAGGACCGCGAATGAGAGGGGAGAATGTAGATGTTTATTTCAATGAATTGGGTCGGCGATTTCGTCGATCTCGAAGGTCTTGACAAGCTCAGTCTTATCAGTCAGTTCTCTCTCTCCGTAGCCGAGGTCGAGAACGATATATTTATGAAGGGCGAGGACATCGACGGTATCGTCGTAGCAGAGATCAAGTCGGTCGAGCCTCATCCCGAATCAAACAAGCTCCACCTTCTGAAGGTGGACGCAGGTCAGGGCGAGCTTGTAGACGTAGTCTGCGGCGCTCCGAACGTCAGAGTCGGTATGAAGACTGCCTTTGCACCGCTCGGCTCGCGTATCGGTGATATCACGATCGCTCCGAGAAAGCTTGCGGGCTTTACTTCTAACGGTATGTGCTGCGCAGAAGCCGAGATCGGTATTTCCGACGACGGCAGCGGCATTATGGATATCACAGACGACATCGCAAACGGTACGCCAATCAAGGACGTTTACGCAGTAGACGATATTGTATTTGAGGTCGATAACAAGTCGCTGACTAACCGCCCCGATCTCTGGGGTCACTACGGCATCGCCCGCGAGTTCTCCGCTCTGTCAGGCAGACCGCTCAAAAAGCTTGAAACAGTCGAGCTTTCACAGTTTGACTCTCTGCCGAAGCTCGATATGAAGATCGAGGACCCGCTTTGCTACCGCTATTCCTGCATCAAGGTCGATAAGGTCAACAGAAGTATAAGCCCTGTGAATATGCGTATCCGCCTTTATTATGCGGGTATGCGCCCGATCAACTTCCTTGCGGATATCACAAACTACATTATGCTCGAGATGGGTCAGCCCATGCACGCCTTCGATTCCCGTAAGGTGGAGAATATAAGGATCAAGCGCTTTGGCGAGCCTTTCGATTTCCAGACGCTCGATAAGGAGACTCGTCACATAGACACAGATACGCTTATGATCTGCAACGGCGATACACCTGTTGCTATTGCAGGTATTATGGGCGGACTTGATTCCGAGATCGTTGATGACACGACTTCGCTCACTCTCGAATCGGCTTGCTTCGATCCCGCATCTATCCGCAAGTCCACAGTTCGTCTGTCTCACAGAACAGACGCTTCGATGCGCTATGAGAAGAGTCTTGATCCCGAAATGACAGTTCCTGCAGTAGGACGCTTTTTAAAGCATCTGATCGACTACGATCCCGATGTTAAGGTCATTTCCTCGCTCACAGACGAGTATGTATATAAATATCCCGAAGTATCTCTTGAGCTTACGAGAGCATTTATCGACCGCTATACGGGTATTTCTATCAGTGATGAGAAGATACTCTCAACGCTTCGCTCGCTCGAATTTGAAGCAGAGCTTGACAACGATGTTTTCAGCGTAAAAGTACCGACCTTCCGCGCTACGAAGGATGTTGTGAACAAGGCGGCGGTAATAAAGGAGATATCGCGTATCTACGGATTTGATAACTTCCCGCAGTATACGGTAGAAGCTCCGCTTTATCCCGTGAATATGTCCACAGAGAAAAATGTTGAGGAGCAGATCAAGGATATCCTTGTTGTCAGAGAGAGACTTCACGAGGTACATTCCTATGTCTGGTGGTATACAGACGAATGCAAGGAGCTTGGTATAGAGACCGAGGACAACATCAGGGTGCTCAATTCCAATCTCGTTATCCGCAATTCTATCGAGCCCACACAGCTTTGTCAGGTCAATAAGAATACGCTCACGGCGCCCGAGTTCGGCATTTTCGAGGTCGGCAGAGTAGTAAAGGGCGTTGACCCCGAGACAAATCTTGTCAATGAGCGCAAGATGCTTTGCGTAACGCTGTTCAGCAAGACGGCTGCGCTTGAGGAGCTGTATCTCAGAATGAGAGATATCGTAGCAGTTCTTGCGGACGATATCAAGCACAGAGAGGTCACATTCGAAAAGCGTGAGCCAACACATTCCTGGCAGCATCCGAAGAACCTCAATGCAGTTATCTGCGGCGGAAAGGAGATCGGTGAGATCGGGCTTATCCATCCGTCGATCGTCAAGAAGATAGACAAGAAGTGCGCTATCGTTTACGCCGAGATCGACGTTGCAGATTTCGCTGAGCTTGACTCACTCGGCATCAAGTATGACGAGCCGTCTAAGTATCCCGAGATGGAGGTGGATCTCACATTCCGCACGGCGTTCTTTGCGCCCATTGGAGCGACTCTCAAGAATATAGGCTCGCCGCTTGTGAAGAATGTCAGCGTTGCCGATATCTATGATGACGAAAAGGGCAGAGCGCTTACAGTCAGGATCGTATTCTCCGATAAGGAAAAGACGCTTACCCGTGACGAGGTTAACGAGGTCGTAAACGAGCTTATCGAAAAACTCGCAAAAATCGGCGTTGCGCTCAAGCAGTAAGAGGCGGTAATTTATGACTGTCAGGATGATAAGATGTCCCTGCTGCGGCTGTCTGACGATCGGAGAGGAGTACGATATCTGCGAGGTGTGCTTCTGGGAGTACGATACCGCAGATCAGGAAGATTCCGACAACGCAGTCGGACCTAACAAGGTTACTCTTAATCAGGCAAGAGAGAATTATAAAAAATTCGGAGCGTGCGAAGAACGCTTCATAGAGTTTGTCAGAAAGCCGACAGACGAAGAACTGTAAAAAAAGAGAGAACTCAGACGAGCATTTCATCAATGTCTGAGTTCTCTTTTTTTGTTTTATGATGTTACGTCGCCGCAGCGGCAGAAAAAGACTGCAGCAAACCATAAACACGGAAAAAGACTATGAAGCTTCAAAAACTATGCCGCGTATTGCCTGCTCCCGACAAAAACATACCCTTTATTCTACCATATTTTCAATAATAAAGAAATCTTTCGAATTTTTCATTGAATAATACAAATTTTTAATGTTTTAACGGGATAAAAGAATAAAGAGCGGTACGACCGTCTTGCTTGTATAAACCAAAATGGAAAATCATGTGAAAAGTATTGTTATTTTGAGAGAATAACTGTATAATAGGTTTGGAATTGTGAAATGACGAAGGCACAGAGAGAAGATTGAGTGCCTTGGAGGTGTTAACGTGACAAAACACAGGCAGAGCCTTTTTATAACTCTTGTTGCGGTGCTTCTTGTCGTGACGCTGTCTGCGGAGGTATTTCTGATATTCAATATATCTACCGACCAGACAAAAGAGTCGGGCATGACGAATGTAGAGTCAGCGAACTCCGAGCTTGAATCGCTCGTGTCTGATTCGTGCAACGAGACTTTGCGGCTTGCTGTCGAGGTGCAGCCGTATATCTCGGATAATGCTGCGCTGAAACGGTTCGTTATAACCGAGGGCAACTCACTCAATAAGTCGAGCAGCGGCGCTTGCACGAGCGTTTTCGTCGGCACTCCCGATGAGTACATAGCTCAGGGCAGCGAGCCCGATGCGATAGATGTATCAAACAGGAACTGGTACACGGGCGCTGTCAGAGCTGACGGCGATGCGTATGTCACGCCTTTGTTTGAGGACACCGACACGGGAGATGTGTGTTATACGGTATCGGTGCTGCTCGGAGACGGCGAGACGGTCATCGCCGCAAATTATAATATGACATATTTCCAGCAAAAGATCGACGAGGAAGGCTCGGTCGGCGGAAAAAATGTTATGATGATAACGAACGACGGCCTGATCGCGGCGGCGACAAACCGTGAATTTATCGGTGAGACGCTCGCTTATGTGGTTCCCGAATACTCGGGGGTTTTCTCTCTTGTAAAGACGAGCAGCGGCGCAGTTAATATAACTCAGAAGAGAAACGATATTTTTGCGGTACGTTCCGTTTACGGGTGGACGCTGATCGTCAGCGAGAGAACGATCTCACTGTATAAGTCCTCTTTTGTCCAGCTTATAGCAATGAGCCTTGCGATGTTCATAGTCTTCGGCTTCATCATAGTTATGACGATCAGAGGAGTACGTGAGTCGAAGAAGGCTCGTGACGAGCTTGAATACCGTGACAGATTTCTCCGAAAGTCGGTCACCGAGCTGAAAGAACCTCTTGCAAAGATCCTCAACAGTTCGAGCGCCGACAACGTAAGCCAGATCGACGACTATGAACAGGAATTCAATAATATCCGTGCCGCATCCGACACGCTTTCTCAGCAGATCAAAGAAATACTCGCATATTCCGAGCTTATAAAAACGGAAAAGCCCGAGGATATCAGTGAAAAGACGGCGACGTTCGGAAATACGCGCAGGTTCAGATTTGTGATAGTGCTTGCGCTCTCGAGTGTTATTGTGCTGTGTTCGTATATCAATATTTTCGCTGCGACAAACTACGGCGAGAGCCGCATGGACCGTGACGCTGCGCTCTACGGCGCTCAGCTCTCCGAGTGGATCGAAGCTCAGAAGAGTACGCTCAATATGTTTTGCAGCATTTTCTCCACACAGCCCGAGCTGCTCGACGATCACGAAAAAGCCAAAAAGCTGCTGACGGATATCACTGCGCAGTATCCCGATATATCACTGACCTGTATTGCGACGCCAAATATGGAATATAAGCTCACAACGAGCGGAGGAGACGAGCCTGACGGCAAGAACCGTGTCGAGGAGCGTGAATGGTATACCCGAGCGCTCGATCTTAACGGCGATATATTCATTTCGGCTCCGTATTATGATTCTATCACGGGCAACTACTGCGTGACTTTCTCAAAGGCGGTCTGCGATGCTGACACGGGTGAGCAGCTCGGAGTTTTTGCAATAGATTTCTATATGGATAAGCTCGTCAACATTCTCGGCGGCACTTATTCCGACAACAGCTACGCATTTCTGACCGACGGCAACGGCAGGATACTCAATCACCCATACGGCGCTTATCAGATGTCGGGCGATTCGTCCGTTAATGTACTGCAGACAACATACAGCGCAGCGATCCCGAACTGCGGCAAGGTCAGATTTTTCCCCGATTATGACGGCACATACAAGGCTGTGATCGCCACTTATGACGAGGAGTCACAGTTCTCCGTTTACGTTGTCAACAATGTCTGGTACGTTTACCGCGGAGTTCTTCTCTACAGCCTGATATCAACAGCCGTGCTGATAGTATGCGTAGTGCTCGTATATCGACTGATAAGCAGCCTGATTAATCTGCAGGAGCGCGCAAATAAGAAGCTGCGCGAATCGGCAGATGCCGCTATTGCCGCAGACGAGGCAAAAAGCTCCTTCCTGGCTCAGATGTCGCACGAGATCAGAACGCCGATCAACGCCGTTATCGGTATGAATGAGATGATCCTGCGTGAAAGCAGCGACAATACCATAAGGGAGTACGCAGTCAATATCCAGAGCGCAGGCAGAACGCTGCTCTCGCTTATCAACAGCATTCTCGACTTTTCAAAGATCGAGGACGGAAAGATGGAGATAATCCCCGTCAAGTACGATACCGCATCGATGATACACGATCTGGTAACGTCGATCACTCCGAGAGCAAAGTCGAAGGGGCTTGAGCTGATCGTCAGGACAGACGCAACGCTTCCCTCTGCGCTCAAGGGCGATGATGTCAGGATAAAGCAGTGCGTATCTAATCTGCTGACGAATGCCGTAAAATATACGGAGTCAGGCTCCGTCACTCTCGTTTTCAAGCGTGAGAACCAGCACGACGACACTATCGACCTTTATGTCGAAGTGACGGATACGGGCATCGGAATCAAAGAGGAGGACTTAGGCAAGCTCTTCGATTCTTTCAGGCGTCTCGAGGAAAAACGCAACAGAAACATCGAGGGCACGGGTCTCGGTATGTCGATCGTTACGAAGCTCCTGGCGATGATGGATACAAAGCTGGAGGTCAAAAGTGAGTATGGTAAGGGCTCGACCTTCTGCTTCAGAGTAAAACAGCGTATCGCCTCGCCGGTTGCGATGGGTGATTATACAAGCCGCATCATGAAAGCGGAGTGTGAGGATGAGGACGAGCGCCACATCTTTGCGCCGCGGGCAAAGGTACTCGTTGTGGACGATAACGAAATGAATATCAAGGTCGCCGTCAGTATGATAAAAATGTACGGCATCGTTCCCGATACGGCAGGCTCGGGATTCGAAGCAATCGAGCGAGCAAAGGAGAAAAATTATCATGTGATTTTTATGGATCATATGATGCCGAAGATGGACGGAATCGAAACGCTTGCCGCAATGAATGAGGAGGAGCTGCTTCCCGACTCGACCTATGTTATAGCTCTGACGGCGAATGCGATAGTCGGCGCAAAGGAGATGTATCTCAGCGCAGGCTTCGATGACTATCTTTCAAAGCCGATCGAGAGCCGCCGATTCGAGCGGCTTCTTGAAAAATATCTGCCCGAAAGCATAGTTTCCCACAGAAAGGTCGAGCGCCCCGAGATAAAGAGCAGGAGCGAAGAGCCTGTTTCCGAGGATATGTTCACTCTTTCACAGATACAGAAGCTGCACGGGATATGCCCCGAGCTTGATATAATGACGGGACTTTCTTACTGCATGGACTCGAAGGAGTTTTACCTCGATACTCTGCAAGGCTATCTTGACGCAGACAAGAGCAGGGAGCTTTGCGAGGCATTTAAAGCGCAGGATACCGAGAATTACGGTATACACGCTCACAGCCTGAAAAGTACGTCAAAAACGATCGGTGCGCTTGTCTTATCGGAGCACGCAAAGGAACTTGAATTTGCCGCAAAGCGCGGTGACACGGAATATATAAAGGAGCACCACGAAACCGTGATGCAGGAATACGGCGCCGTATTGAAGGGCGTCGGGGAGGTGCTGAAAAATGAGCAAGGTACTGGTAATTGACGACGATCCGATGATACTCAGAATGGCGGGCTTTATCCTGAAAAAAGGAGGCCACACCGCTGTTTCGGCTCAGTCGGGTCAGCAGGGTCTTGATATCGTCTCCGGAGACGATATAGATTTTGTATTTATCGACTGCGAAATGCCCGGAATGAGCGGATTTGAGACGCTTGAAAAGCTCAAAGCGCAGTGCGGGACACCTGTCTGCATGATGACGGGAACGCTGACGGAGAGCACAAGGGAAAAAGCGCTTGCGCTCGGCGCTCTCGATTGTATCGGAAAACCGATCAATGCGCAGCAGATGCTGTCTGTTATCAAATAATACACAATTAAGAGGGAGTTTATGGGATACCTTATTGCTATAACTGATGATGATTCAATGAATCTCAAGACCGCCGAGAGGATACTTCGCAAGAACGGCTATGACACCGACTGCCTGTCATCGGGCGAGGAGCTTTTGGAATATCTGAAAACTAACAAGCCCGATCTTATACTGCTCGATATACATATGGTCGGTATAGACGGTTTCGAGACGATGCGGCGGCTTAATGCGCTCGACAGAGAGAGTCGTGTTCCAGTTATTTTCCTGACAGCCGACGACGACAAAGAGACCGAGACAGAGGCGTTTATCTCGGGCGCAATGGACTTTGTTGCAAAGCCGTTCGTTGCGAGCATACTGCTGCTTCGGGTGCGCAATACGATCGAGCTTTTCAAGCTCCAGCACGATCTGGAGGAAGAAGTATACAGAAAGACAGAAGAGGTCATAAAAGAACACGAGCGAAACGAGCGCTTATCGCTTCAGGTCGTTCAGACGCTTGCCGAGACTATCGATGCAAAGGATAAGTACACAAAGGGTCACTCGACAAGGGTTGCGCAGTATTCAAGGGAAATTGCGAAGCGAGCAGGCTACTCTCAGCGTGAACAGGACGAGATCTATATGATGGGTCTTCTTCATGATGTAGGAAAGATCGGAATAGGCGACGCAATAATCAATAAACCCACGAGCCTGACGGACGAGGAGTACGGCATCATCAAAACTCATCCGATGGTCGGCTTCGAGATCCTCAAAAATATCACCGAGATGCCGAAGCTTGCGATCGGCGCACGCTGGCACCATGAACGCTATGACGGCACGGGTTATCCCGACGGACTGAGCGGAAAGGATATTCCCGAGGAGGCACGTCTGATCGCTGTTGCCGATGCGTATGATGCAATGGCTTCACACAGAAGCTATCACCATACGCTCGATCAGCAGTTTGTTAAAAATGAGCTTGCCAAGGGAAAGGGCACACAGTTCGATCCGTTTTTTGCCGATATCATGATAGAAATGATCGCGGAGGATATCGACTATACTCTCCGCGAGGTCAGTACCGAACGCCTCGACACGCGCAAGGAGGAGCAGACACCCCGTCAGGAACAGTCGGACGCAGCGTTCCTGTCGGTTCTGAAAAAGGGCGGGATCAACGTCAAAAACGGACTTGGCTTCTGTATGGACGATATAAGCTTTTATTCGGAAATGCTGCATGAATTTGTCGATACGGCACCCGCACGATCGAGCGCCCTTCACGATTCCCTTTCGGTATATGATGTGGATTCTTACAGGATCACTGCCCACAGTCTTAAAAGCGCCGCCAAAACGATCGGCGCGGACGATTTCTCGCATTACGCCGAAAACATGGAATTGGCGGCAAAATCGGGAAATGTTTTCTTCATCGAGGAGAACCATGCCGACTTTATGAGATACTTTACGGAAGTCGTCAGTCTTGTTAAAACAGCGCTTTACCTTAAAACAAATGACCGTTAAATAATAATGAATGCGGCAGGAGCACATGATCTTTCATAGCTTCCTGCCGCATTTTTTACGGTTGTTTTCAATCTGTTTTCATAGTAAGACTTATCCTGCCCTTATCAGTATCAACGGACAGAACCCTGACGTTTACGATGTCGCCTACTTTCAATACCTCGCTCGGATGCTTTATGAAGCGGCTGCATATCTGAGAAACGTGAACAAGACCGTCCTGATGTACTCCGATATCGACAAATGCGCCGAAGTCTACGAGATTTCTCACAGTGCCCTTCAGCTCCATTCCCTCGGTAAGATCCTTTATGTCGAGCACATCACTTCTGAGCATGGGAGACGGAAGCTCGTCTCTCGGGTCACGACCCGGCTTTGCAAGCTCCTTTGCTATATCGACAACGGTGGGCGCTCCGATACCGAGCTTTGAAGTTACTTCGGATACCTTGCGCTTGCGGAGCCGATCGAGAATGTCACGGTAGCTGCCGCTGTCGATTTCGTCCTTGCTGTAGCCGAGAAGATCGAGCAGTCCGCGCGCTGCTTTGTAGCTTTCGGGGTGTATTCCCGTGCGGTCGAAAGGCTCTGCGCTCTCGGATACACGCAGAAATCCTGCGCACTGTTCAAATGCCTTCGGCCCGAGCTTCGGCACTTTTTTAAGCTCCGCACGTGACTTGAATGCTCCGTTTGCTTCTCTGTATGCAGTTATGTTGCTGCAAACGGCAGCGCTCAGTCCCGCAACACGAGAGAGCAGGGCGGGAGATGCTGTATTGAGATCTACGCCTACGGAGTTTACACAGTCCTCGACAACGCCGTCAAGTGCTTCTCCGAGACGTTTCTGCGGCATATCATGCTGATACTGACCGACTCCGATCGATTTCGGGTCTATCTTTACAAGCTCCGCCAGAGGATCCTGAAGCCGTCTTGCGATCGAGACGGCGCTTCGAAGCGTCAGGTCAAGCTCGGGCAGTTCCTGTGCCGCAAGCTTTGACGCAGAGTAGACCGATGCGCCCGCTTCGCTGACTACCATATAATAAACCTTGCGCTTGCAGCTTTTTATAGTGTCTGCGGCAAACATTTCCGTTTCCTTCGATGCAGTTCCGTTGCCGATAGATATGATGTCCACTTTGTATTTGTCGATAAGCTCAAGAAGCTTCTGCTTTGAGCGCTCGACCTGCTCCTTGGAGTGAGTGGGGTAGAGCACTGTCGTTGCGAGGACCTTTCCCGTGCTGTCAACAACGGCGGTCTTGCAGCCTGTTCTGTATCCGGGATCAAGCCCGAGCACGACCTTTCCCTTGACGGGAGGCTGCATAAGAAGCTGTTTGAGATTGAGCGAAAAAACCTTGAGTGAGTCCTCGACGGCGCGCGCTGTCAGATCGGCTCTGATCTCACGTTCTATCGACGGATAGATCAGGCGCTTGTATGCGTCCTCACAGGCTTCGTCAACGAGCTTAGAGCTTTCACTTTTGCCGTGAACACACTTTTTGCGTATATTTTCCAGCGCATACTCGTCGTCGTTTGCGATACAGACCTTCAGAAAGCCTGTTTTTTCGCCTCTGTTGATAGAAAGCAGCCTGTGATTAGGGATCTTTGCCGCAGGCTCTGAAAAGTCATAGTACGGAGCATAAACGCTGTCGGTCTCCTTGTCCGCCGCTTTTACCTCGATCACTCCTTTTTTAGCTGTGATCTGTCTGATATCCCTGCGTATCTCGGCGTCATCGGAGACCTTCTCTGCGATAATATCCTTTGCTCCTGCGATCGCATCCTCAATGTTCTCAACGCCCTTTTCGCTGTCGATGAATTTTTCAGCTTCGGCTGCGGGATCGACTGCATCGCTCTGTGAAAGCAGCGTATCTGCGAGCGGTCCGAGTCCCTTTTCCCTGGCAGCGGATGCGCGTGTTTTCCTTTTCGGTCGAAAAGGACGGTAGATGTCCTCAAGCTCGCTGAGCGTCTTTGCGCTGTCGATCGACTTTCTGATTTCATCGGTTAGCTTTTCCTGCGCATTGATAAGCTCCGAGATCTCGCCTCTGCGCTTGTCGAGACTGCGGTAATATTCCAGCTTTTCCGAAAACTCTCTGATAAGCTGATCGTCCATCGAGCCGTGCATTTCCTTGCGGTATCGCGCGATAAAAGGGATAGTGTTTCCCTCGTCGAGCAGCTTGATGATATTTTCGGCATAGCTCTCCCTGATATCCATTTCACGGGAAAGCTCCTGTGCATAATTCATATCGTGACCTCCGTTTAGGTTTCTTTGCGTACTATTATATCACAAAAATCAGTCTGTGTACAGGCATACGCAAACGTACTTACGGAAATCAACTTTCTTTAATAGAAAAATATCTTTCGCAGATGCCTCTGAGCAGTGATGAGTATATGCCTGCGGGCGCTTGCTCGCCTTGTAAGTGTATAATTTTAGTGGGCAGCCGCTCTCGCGGAGCAAAAGTATCGATCCGTAATGCCTGACAGCGGAATTGCCTGCGGACG